>DASVKO010000334.1:0-3202 GCA_036385355.1 Dermatophilaceae bacterium | reverse complement strand
GCTCCGCAGCCGGGCGGCCTGCAGGTCCAGCACGACGATCGAGGCGCAGGCCGAGAGGGCGTCGAGCAACACCCTCAACCGGGTGGCGTCGTTGCGCCCAAAGGTGCCCGCGGGCCGGATCGTGGCGGTGAGCCATGCTGTTTCGGATATTGCCGAGGCCGGTGTGGTGCGCGCCAGGAGGGTGCCGGTGCTACTCGGCGTGCGGGCTGCCAGCTCAAAGCTGCTCAACTCCAGGACGGTACCCATCATGACCTCCTCCGGGTCGACCACCGTGGTTGGCCCACGTCCGACTGTCGTCGCCCTGGCTGGGAGCGACCTATGACCCCGGGCAGTCTCGCCTGTGAGCCCCGCCGGACGTTTCCACAGGCTCCTCACAGGAAGAGAACAGGTTCGCCACAGGTCAACGGAACACGCTTCGCCTTATGAAGCCGACCACTGCCGCCCGCGGTGGCGACCACCCGACCCGTGCGGACGGCTCGCCAATCCGTGCCCTGGTGGTCGACGACGAGCCGAGCCTCGGTGAGTTGCTCTCGACCGTGCTGCGGTACGAGGGCTGGCAGGTCGAGTCCGCCTTGACGGGGCACGCCGCCATCCGAGCCGCCTCTTCGTTCAATCCCGATGTGATCTTGCTCGACGTCATGCTGCCCGACCTCGGCGGTCTCGAAGTCCTGCGCCGAATCCGCACGACCCAGCCGCACGTCCCAGTGCTGTTCCTGACCGCCAAGGACGCCGTCGAGGACCGCGTCGCGGGCCTGACCGCCGGCGGCGACGACTATGTGACCAAGCCGTTCAGCCTCGAGGAGGTCGTCGCGCGACTGCGGGCTCTGCTCCGCCGGGCCGGCACGACGGCGGTGCGCGAGGACTCGACAATCGTCGTCGGTGACCTGGCGATAGACGAGGACAGCCACGATGTCTCACGCGACGGACAGGAGATCCGGCTGACCGCAACGGAGTTCGAGCTGCTCAGGTTCTTCATGCGCAATCCGAAGCGCGTTCTGTCCAAGGCGCAGATCCTCGACCGCGTGTGGCATTACGACTTCGGGGGCCAGGCGAACATCGTCGAGCTGTACGTGTCGTACCTGCGCCGCAAGATTGATACCGGTCGCGTCCCCATGATCCACACGTTGCGCGGGGTCGGCTACATGCTCAAGCCTGCCGAGAGCCCGACGGCGAAGTGATGGGAGGCGCCCCGACTCCCGCAGCCACGTCGCCCGGTCGCAGCCACGGTCGCGGTCGCTGGACACTGCGGCGCCGGCTCGTGGTGGTGCTCATCGGTCTGCTCGCCGCGGTGACGGGGATACTTGGCGTGGTTTCGACTCTCGCGCTGCGCGGTTCCCTGGTCGGTCAGCTGGACTCCCAGCTGGTCGCTGCGAGCCGCCGGGCCGCGGGCGCGCCCGTTCAGCCGGCCCCTGCTCAGCCAGGCGTCTTGACGCGAACGCCGCCGACCGCACCCACCGGCAACCTCCCCCCTGGCCTCAGCGTGCCCGGCCAGGGCGCGGGCACCATTAACCTCTTCGTCCGCGACGGCTCGACGCGCTCGGGCTATATCGACCAGGCCGGTAACTTCCGGGAGCTGAACCATGCCCAGGTGGTGGCGTTGGAGTCGTTGCCGAAGGATGGAAGGCCGCGCCCCGCCCACCTCACCGGGCTCGGCGACTACCGGGTGGTTGCGACCACCACGACAAGAGGCGATGTCGTCGTCACCGGCCTGTCGACCGCTGAAGCGATGGCAACAGTACGCGACTATATTGCCGTGGAAGCCGTTGTCGCGGCACTGGGCGTCATGCTTGCACTGGTGGCCGGGCTGGTGCTCGTGCGTCGCGAGCTGCGCCCGCTCGAGCGCGTGGCCGCGACCGCGACGCGGGTCTCTGAGCTTCCGCTCGATCGTGGCGAGGTCGACCTGCCCGAGCGCGTGGCGGCAGTCGACACTGACCCTGGCACTGAGGTGGGGCAGGTCGGCGCAGCGCTCAACCGGCTCCTTGGCCATGTCGAGCAAGCCCTGGCCGCGCGCCATGAGAGCGAAACCCAGGTGCGCCAGTTCGTGGCCGACGCCAGCCACGAACTGCGGACCCCGCTCGCGGCCATTCGCGGCTACTCCGAGCTGGTCCGCCGCCTGCCCGGTGATCTGCCGCCCGACGCGCTGAGGGCGATGGGCCGGGTCGAGTCAGAGTCGCACCGAATGACGGCGCTGGTCGAGGACATGCTGCTACTCGCCCGCCTGGATGCCGGGCGCCCGCTCGGCAGCGACGAGATCGACCTCGCGGCGCTTGCTGCCAACGCCGTCGCAGATGCGCACGCCGCAGGTCCGGACCACGTCTGGAAGCTGGACCTCCCTAGTACCCCGGACTGGCCTGAGGACGAAGACCCAGACAGCGACGGGGACGTGGACCGTCCTGAGGCACCGCGCTTGGTCGTCCGCGGCGACGACCACCGGCTACAGCAGGTGCTCGTCAACCTGCTCTCCAACGCACGCGTGCACACCCCACCCGGGACCACCGTCCGCACAACCATCCGGGCCGAAGGTGACCGCGTCACGGTCCGCGTCCAGGACGACGGCCCCGGGATCCCCGAGCCGCTGCGTGCAAACCTCTTCCGCCGGTTCACCCGCGGAAGCGCCGCTCGCTCACCGGGGGCAGGCTCGACAGGACTGGGGCTCGCGATCGTCGACGCAGTAGTCGGCGCGCATGGCGGACACATCGAAGTCGACAACAGCCCGGGGGCGACGTCGTTCACGGTGAGCCTGCCCGCCGCTCCCTGACCACGCGCACGCCCAACCTGCCGCCATGTGCTCGGGCGGCTTGTGCGGACAGTCTCGTGTCCGAGTGCTCAGGGGGCCGCCCCGGGCTGTCAGGCCGGTGTCCGCCATCTGACGGTTCGCGGCGCGAGGCGGGCCAGCGCAATGCTGCTGGCGGCCCCGCAAGCCCACAGCGGGTGATCATGCGGTCCGGTGTCACGCAGACGTGTCGATGACGTTGGGGATCTGTTCGAACGCCAGCCCGATGGCGACCCGAAGCGAAGCGCCGGCTGGGGGAGCCCCTTCGAGTGCTCGATTCGGCGCTTTCCTTCAGCGGCCTCTTCGTCCGAGCTAAGCGCAAAGCTGGCTGGGGGAAGCCTGCTCGATGAGCAGGTCAGAATTCGGATTTGTTGCGGTACTTGCGGTATTTCGTTGCGGTACTGGCAGCAAGAGAGGCCCTCACCAACT
>DASVKO010000333.1:0-9467 GCA_036385355.1 Dermatophilaceae bacterium | reverse complement strand
TGCACCAACGAGCAGGAGATTCGGTGAGCAGTGCAGATCTGACAGGTGAATGGGACTTCGATGTCCTGGTCTCCGGCATGGTGTTCCTGGACATCGTGTTCACCGATCTCCCGCGACCTCCTTCGCCTGGCACCGAGATCTGGACCGGCGGCATGGGCTCCTCGCCTGGCGGAATCGCCAATCTCGCGGTTGCCACGGCACGGCTCGGACTCAGAACGAGCCTCGTGGCGAGATTCGGCGACGACGGCTACGCAGAGTGGTGCCGGCGTGTGCTCGCCGATCAGGAGGGCGTTGACCTGAGCCTCTCGCGGACCTTCGAGCACTGGCACACCCCGGTCACCGTCTCGATGGCGTACGACGGCGACCGCGCGATGGTCACCCACGGGCACCGCATGCCCATGAGCACCGCAGAGCTGGCCGGGACCCTGCCATCCACCCGCGCCGTGGTGGTCGAGCTCGAGGAGGAGCAGTGGTGGCTGCCCGCGCAGCGGGCCGGCAGCCTGGTGTTCGCGGACGTCGGCTGGGATCCCAGCGGCAGGTGGGACCGGCAGACCCTCGATCGGCTCGACGGCGCTCACTGCTTCATGCCGAACCAGGTCGAGGCGCTGGCCTATACCCGGACGGACACTCCCGAGGCTGCGCTCTCGGCTCTGGCAGGGCTGGTTCCGATGGTTGTCGTGACCTGCGGCTCACACGGGGCGCTGGCCATCGATGGCACGACCGGGGAGCGTGCCGAGGTTCCCAGTCTCGCGGTCACCGCGATCGACCCCACCGGCGCGGGTGATGTCTTCGGTGCTGCGCTCGTGGTGGGCACTCTCGCGGGCTGGCCGCTCGAGCACCGGGTGCGCTTCTCCGCCCTGTGCGCCTCCCTGGCGGTGCAACAGTTCGGAGGCGCCCTGGCTGCCCCCGGGTGGGGGGACCTCGCTGACTGGTGGTCGACCCTGCACAACAGGTTCACGGCGGGCGACACCGGGGTGGGCCCCTTGTACGAGGCCTACGCCTTCCTGCCTGACGTGCTCCCGGCAGAGCCGGCCAAGGCCCTGCGCCGGGCTGAGGCCACGATCGCCAGGCTGTCGGATCTGCCCCGAACGATGACGGACTCGCACGACGGTGTGGACTCGCACGGCAGTGTGGACTCGCACGACAGTGTGGACTCGCACGACAGTGTGGACTCGCACGACGGTGTGGACTCGCACGACAGTGTGGACTCGCACGACAATGTGACACGCACGGCAATGTGATGGAAAGGACGACATGATCACCGACCGCTCCTCTGGGGTACGTCTTCTCGTGGCGAGTGTGGCGGTGGCCGGCCTGGCACTGACCTCCGGCTGCGCCCCCGGCACGGGTACGACGTCGGCGAGGTCGACCGCTGCGTCCGGGACCGTCAGGACCGATGCGAGCAAGCTGGGCAACGTCACGCTGACCGTCTGGGACCAGGAGGTCCGGGGCGGCCAGAACGACGAGATCACTGCGTTGAACAAGGCGTTCCATGCGAAGTACCCGAACATCACCATCAAGCGGAACGCCCAGTCTTTTGACGATCTGGGAAAGACGCTGCGGCTGGCGCTGAGTGGTTCGGACGCCCCTGACGTCGTGGAGTCCAACAACTCGCGCAGCCAGATGGGCGCGTTCGTCAAGGCCGGCCAGCTCATCTCCCTGGAGCCGTACGCGACCGCCTACCGGTGGCGCGACCGCTACCCGAAGTCGGTGGTGAAGCTCTCCTCATACTCTGCGGACGCCAAGACGTTCGGGTCCGGCAACCTCTACGGGCTGCCGCAGATGGGCGAGATCGTCGGCGTGTACTACAACAAGGCGAAGCTCGCCGCGCTCGGCCTCGCGGTGCCCAAGACCTGGAGTGAGTTCACCTCCCAGCTCGCGAAGGTCAAGAGCGGTGGCCAGACCCCGCTGATGCTCGGAGACCTGGAGAAGTGGCCGGCCATCCACGTCTTCGGACCGATCCAGGGCGCCCATACCCCCGCCGCGGAGATCCAGAAGCTCGCCATGGGCAATGCCGGCGGGACGTGGACGGACGCGAACAACACGGCGGCAGCAACCGAGCTCAGTGACTGGGTCAAGGCCGGCTACTTCAACAAGGACGTCAACGGCTCGAAGACCGACGCCATCGTGGCCAAGTTCGGCGCGGGCACCGGGGTCTTCCTGATGGCGGGCTCGTGGAACACCGCGGCCCTGGACCCGGTCATGGGCAAGAACCTCGGCTTCTTCCCGCCGCCGCCGGTCACCGCGGGCCAGGCGCCCTCGACCACGGGAGGGACCTCTCTTCCCTTCACGATCACCAGCGCGTCCAAGAACCCTGATGCGGCCGCGGCCTACATCAACTTCATCACCAGCGATGACGCGATGAAGGTCATCGCCAAGACCGGCAACCTGCCCGTCCTGAACAGCGCCGAGCTTGCCCCCACCTCCGGTGCGGGCAAGGACGTGTATGCCGCCTATGGCCTGGTCACGACGAAGGGCAACCTGCTGCCCTACCTGGACTACGCGACCCCGACCTTCAGCGACACCCTCGGCGCAGCGCTGCAGGACCTGATCGCGGGCAAGCAGACCCCGCAGAAGTTCACCCAGACACTCCAGGCCGACTATGGCGCTTTCGTCGCCAAGTAAGGCCGCAGGCTCCATGCGGCGCAAGACCGTCCGTCACTCCGCTTCTCGCGGCCACGGCGCCCTCACGCCATACCTTTTCGTCCTGCCGGCCTTCTCGATCTACGGGGCCTTCATTCTCTTTCCGCTTGCCCGGGCGGCCCAGTACTCCCTGTTCTCCTGGGACACCATCTCCCCGGCCGTCTTCGTGGGATTCGGGAACTACGTCGACCTTGCGAGGAACGAGGAGCTCAGGAACTCCTTCGTGCACGCCTTCGTCCTGATTTTCTTCTATGCGGTCCTGCCGGTCTGTGCCGGTCTGGTCATCGCGGCGATCCTGAACCGGGCGAAGGTCCGGGGCATGGCGTTCTTCAGAACCGTGATCTTCCTTCCGCAGGTCATCGCGATGGTGGTCGTGGCGGTGTCCTGGACTCGCGTGTACTCGACCGACGGATCGATCAACGCAGTCCTCGACCTCATCGGTCTGGGGTCGTGGTCCCGAGCCTGGCTGGGGGACTATCTGTTCGCGCTTCCCGCCGTGGGGCTGATCGGCTCGTGGGTCGAGACGGGACTGGTGACGATCCTCCTGCTCGCGGGCATGGGGCGGATAGGCAGGGATCAGTATGAGGCGGCCCGGCTTGACGGTGCAGGAGCCGTCAGGGAGTTCTTCGCGGTCACCCTGCCCTCGGTGCGCGGAGAGATCGCGGTGGCCTCCACCCTGACGATCGTGGCCGCGCTCAAGACCTTCGACCTCATCTACATGACCACGAGGGGTGGACCTGGTACCAGCACGACGGTTCCCTCCTATCAGGTCTACTACCAGGCATTCCAGCTCGGGCAGGTGGGCACGGCCTCGGCGATCGGAGTGACGCTGACGATCATCATCTTCGGTGTCAACCTGATCATCAACCGCATCGCAGACAAGGCCACCGAATGACGTCTCGCCGAGAGGTCTCGCTCAACTACCTGATCCTGGTGGTCTTCTCGCTCGTGGCCCTGTGGCCGGTTGTCACGATTCTGGCGAGCGCCTTCGGGCCGGCCGGCACGGGCGCGGGTGCCGGTCTGGCGGGACTGCACCCGGAGAACTTCGCAACGGCCTGGCAGGAGGGGCATTTCACGCAGTACATGAGGAACTCGGTCATGGTCTCCTCACTCGTGGTGGTGCTCAGCGTCTCGTGCTCGGTGCTGTCCGGGTATGCCTTCGGCACCATGACCTTCCGGGGCAGCGGAGTGCTGTTCTACCTGTTCCTGCTCGGGATCATGGTTCCTGCCGAGGTGATCGTGGTGCCGCTGTTCTTCGATCTGCGGCAGCTGGGGCTCACCGATACGATCTGGGCCGTCGCACTGCCCCAGGTGGCGCAGTCGATCGCCTTTGGCACCTACTGGATGCGCACGTACTTCCGCTCGAGCAACAGGTCCATCCTCGAGGCTGCCCGAATCGACGGGGCGAGCAGTGGGCAGATCCTGCTCCGGGTCCAGGTGCCGATCGCCCGTCCTGCGATCGTGACGCTCGTGGTTCTCGTGTTCATGTGGACGTGGAACGAGTTCCTCATCCCGCTGGTCATGTCCCCGAACGGACAGATGCGCACGGCCCCGCTGGGCCTGGCCTTCTTCCAGGGGCAGTACTCGACCAACACCGCGCTCATGGGTGCCGCAGCGGTTTTGGTCGCCCTGCCGGTGGTGGTCGTGTACCTCTTCCTGCAGCGGCACTTCATCGGCGGCATGGTCGAAGGTGCGGTGAAGGACTGATCGGGCTGGTCGCACGTGTGACCCTGCCCACACCCTCCACTGCGGGCGCGGCCGGTCACGGATCGAAGAACGCAGTTCGACAGTGTTGCGGAGGTGCCCGGCCGCATAATTGGTTGACCACATTCGAGTTCTCTGTCCCAGTTCGAAGGGAGTGCAGATGCCTTCGACGAGTGAAGCGCACAGTTCCCCACCCGTGGCGCCCGTGGTACCCGGAGAGCACGAGGCGGACTTCCTGGGCCTCCTGGAGGCGGTGCCTGGTCCCCTGGTGGGGGTGGACCGGGCAGGCGTGATCCGGTACGTCAACGGTCGGGCCCAGTCGCTGTTCGGCTATGAACGCGACGACCTGGTCGGCCAGCCCATCGAGACTCTCGTGCCGGACTCTGTCCGCCCCGGTCATCCGGCGCACCGGGAGGCCTACTTCGCCGGCCCGGGGATTCGGCGTCCAGAACCCGATCGCGAATGAACGACTGACCAGAAGCCCGCCGTGTCGCCCCGGTGCCTGCGCGGACGGCGGCGTGACGGCACCGAGTTCCCCCTGAACCTCAGCCTGTCCCGGGCCGACACCGAGGACGGACCGCTGGTCATCGCGGCCGTGCGCGACCTGACCGACCGGGAGAACGCCCACGACAAGCGTGACCGGATGAGGCAGCTGGCGGCGATCGTCGAGTTCAGCAGGGACGCCAATATCGGCATCGGGCCCGACGGAGTCATCACCAGCTGGAACCCGGCCGCCGAACGGCTCTACGGCTACTCGCGCGACGAGGCGATCGGCAAGCCTGCCTCGTCCCTCTCCCGCGGCCGGAACCCCGGCTGACCGGCCCCGGGTGCTCCGTCGCGGCACGGGAGCCCGGAACCGCGCCAGGCGGCGAAGCCGCCGATGACGTCGGTGGAGCGATGGACTCCCAGCCGCAGCAGCACATCTGCGGCCAGGGACGAGGTGTAGCCCTCCTGGCAGATGAGGATGACCCGCAGGCCGAGGTCGGCGATCGGCAGGCTGGACGGGTGTCGCGGGTCCAGCCGCCACTCCAGGACGTTTCGCTCGATCACCACCGGCGCCAGGTCGCGATGGACCTCGCCCTCCCGCTCGCGCTGCGCCTGCGGACGGATGTCCACCAGGGTCGCGCGTCCGAACAGCACCTCCTGGTATGCCGCTCGCGCGGACACTCGCTCGATTCGTGACCGCGAGTCGTCCAGCAGGTCGTCGACCCCGTTGTAGGCCGGGGCGTCCCGGCCACGGCCACGGCCGGGGCGCAGGCGCTTGGTTGAGAACATCTCAGTCTCCAGATAGAGCGATCGAGCCGGTGCGGGCGGCGCGTGGACGGCGGTCACCAGTTCACCCCGACCCTGTCGACTCCGGTGGCCCGCAGTCCTTCCGGCGTCACGGCATACCGCGTCATGCTGCTCAGGCGGGGAGCGTAGAGGTGCACGGAGAAGGCCGTCTCGAGGCTGACGTTGACAACGTTGTGAAGGTGGTTCTGCGGAAAGGACCGGCCCTGGCCGCCGGTCAGCGTCCTGCGGATATGGCGGTGACCATGTGCGGTCTGCTCGACCAGGGTGCCGCTGACGGTGAGGAAGGCGCCGGCGGACTCGCCGTGATCGTGCCATCCCGTTCCGGTGCCGGCGGGCCAGGAGAGGAGCCAGATCTGGAGGTAGGGGCTGGAGTCGAGCTCGACCCAGCGGCGTTCTCCGCACTGGTGATCGATCAGGGTGGTCAGCTCGGGGTCAGAGGCGAACAGGCGTGCGGTGCGTAGTAGCTGGGCGGGGCTGAACCGGTCGATACCGGCGGAGCCCAGTGTGTGTGCGGGGGCGAGGGTCATCGTTTCTCCTGAGATCAGTGACGGGCGTCGGGCGAATGCTGGCAGGCATTCGCTGACAGAGGTCACTGGAAGTCAGGTTCAGGTCGATGTGGCGACGGAGGAAGGGCCGGTGTTCTCTGGTCGGGGTCATGGTCTGTCTCCGGTAGGTCCGTCGGGACCGGATAGGCGTCCCGCGCTTGCCCGGGCGGATCTGCCCGGACCAGGTCGTCACCCGGGGCACCCCACCGCGGAAGGAGGGTTGCCGGCCAGCAAGCCGGGGCTACGCGCTGGCACTCGTGACCTGAACAAAGACTCGACCACCTCTGCCGGGGTGTCAACTAATCCAGTCACTGCCTCCAGCATCTGAGACATAATGGTGTGTTACTCGTCCGATAACGATCTGTGTCTGCTGTCACCGTCCGCGGCGCCCATCCAGCCAGCGGAAGAAATGCGGCGCTGCTCGGGGTCAGATCACTGGTCGGTCGCGTAGCTGTGCGGTGCCACCGTGAGGCCGCCCACCTGGGCTGGCTGGTCGTCGGTGTTCAGGGCGAGGGTCAGGTGGTGCTCGTCCTTGCTGAGATGTATTGCCATCGAGGTGTTGCTGACGTCGGACGTGGTGAGGTCGGCGTCAACCAGCCACGGGTGATCTCGGCGAAGCGCGACCCAGCCCTTGTACATGGCCAGGGTCTCGGCGCCCCGGGGGGACAGCTCCGAAGGGGTCGCCGGGAACGGCGGTCGGACGGCGTCGTCTCCGTGGGGCTGGTCGAGCTTCTCGCCGGTGAAGCCCTGTTCGTCGCCGGCGTAGATGGTCGGGATGCCGGGCAGCGTCATCAGGATCGCGACGGCCAGCGGCAGGTGGCGCGGATCGGTGAGCTTGGTGGCGATGCGAGTCACGTCGTGGTTGCCGAGGAAGGTCTGGGCCCGGAACGAGGCTGAGAACTCAGCGTGGCGTTCCAGCGTCCAGGCGAGCTCGTGGAAGTTCAGGTCGTTCAGCGAGCTCCACGTCGCCTTCCACAGCTCGTACTGGGTGAGCGAGTCGGCGCCGCTGGCGGCCACGAAGTCGCCATAGTCTCCGTGGATGACCTCGGCGACGATCCATGCGTTCGGATAGGAAGCCTTCACCCGTTCGATGATCGGGCGCCACGCCGCCGCCCCGGGAGCGAACGCGGCGTCCAGCCGCCAGCCGTCGATGCCGCGGCCCAGCCAGTAGGTCATGACGTTCACGATGTAGTCGGCAACCGGCGGGTGGGCGAAGTTCAGCTCGACCAGGTCGAGGTTCCCCTCGAAGGCGAGGGGGTGTCCGTGGTCCCACTTGAGCCAGTGGCCCTCCTCGGCCCCGGCGCCGGCTGCGAGGGCGCGCTGCACGATGTGGTGGTCGCGGCTGACGTGGTTGAACACGCCGTCCAGGCAGACCCGGATGCCACGTTCCCTGGCGTTGCTCATCAGGTCGTCGAAGTCCGCGTCGTCGCCGAGGCGTGGGTCGATCCGAAAGTAGTCCAGGGTGTCGTAACCGTGGGAGGTGGAGGCGAAGACGGGCGCGAGCATGAGGCCGTTGCACCCGAGCTCGATGAGGTAGTCGAACCAGTTCGTCAGCTGCCGGAGGCGGTGGCTCGGCTCGCCTTCCGGGCGATCTTCGGCACGCTCTTCTGCTCCCACGAAACGCAGGGGATAGCAGTGCCACCAGATGACCGAGCCGATCCAATCCATACCGGTGTCCTTCCTCGGCTTCGGCGCCGTCGCCCAAGTCAGATGTCCTCCGACGCTACAGGGGTGTCGCTCAGGACGGGACATCCTCACCGGGGCGAGAGACGGGTTGAGTCCCCGACCGTATGTCGCAGGGGCGGACCCGGGCCCGCGAAACGGGCAGAGCCCACGAACCTCGGAGAGACACGTTCCGGCGTACGGTCTTCTGGAGGATGGCGTTTGTGCCGGTTACTGGCTGTCTGCCACAGCCCGACGGGGGAGTCAGATGTCTTCGGTGCACCTAGGAATGCGACAGACAGACCAGTCACGGCCGAGGGCTCGGATGCTGTTGACCGTGCTGGCGGTGCTGGGGCTGATGTTCTGGGCCCCGTCCCCTGCCCAGGCATCGTCCGGTGCGGCGTCAGCGACCACGGCCCGATCCGTGGCGGCCAGCCAGGCGACCCAAGGCGAGCGGATCCTGTCTTTCCTCGCGGCATATGAGCTGGCCAGCGATGGTTCCGTCGGGGTCACCGAAACCCTGGTGTGGCAGTTCGGGCCCGGCGAGCATCACGGCATCAAGCGCAACATCACGGTGCGACAGGGCGTCGCAGATTCAACCGGCCAGTTCCGGGCCTACGAGATGAGCGATGTCGCGGTGAGCAGCCCCAGCGGGGCAAACACCGAGGTGAGTCTCTCTGAGGTCGGCGGCGACAATGTCATCCGGATCGGGAGCGCGGACAAGACGTTCTCGGGCGCCCAGCAACAGACGTACGTGGTGAGGTACCGCCTGGCTCACGTTGTCAACGGTCTTCCGGATCACGCGGAGCTCTACTGGAACGTCACAGGCGGCGGCTTCGACATCCCCCTGGACTCGGTCAAGGCCACCGTGCACGGGCCTGCAGCCGTCACCGATGCACTGTGTTTCAAGGGTGCGGATCGTTCGGCCGACCCCTGCCAGGCCACCGCCGGACGCAGCGCGACATACTCGGCGACCGGTATCGGCCCAGGCGAGCAGATGACCATCGTGGCGTCGTTCCCGTCGTCAGCGTTCACCGACACGACCCCCGACCTGCGAGAGGGCAGTCCCGGGGCCGGGGGCGATACCGGATCGCAGATGTCGCCCTCGGTGGCCAGGACCCTCGGCTACCTTGGTTATGGTGGCGGGCTGCTGATCCCCGTCCTGGCCGCAGCCGTGATGGGGACCCTGTTCTGGAGGCGGGGGCGGGACGAGAAGGGCGCCGCTCTGACGTCGGGGCCTACCCCGGCCGCGGCTGCGCCAGGTGCGGGCACCCAGCCTCAGGACGGTCCGGTCACCCAGCCTCAAGACCGTCCCGTCACCCAGTCGCAAGGCGGTCCGGTCACCCAGTCGCAGGGCGGTCCGGTGACGATGCAGTTCGCCCCTCCAGAGGGGGTCCGCCCCGGGCTGGTCGGCACCATCATCGACGAGCAGGCCAACACGATCGACGTCTCGGCGACGGTGATCGACCTGGCCGCCCGGGGCTATCTGACGGTCGAGGCGGTCGTGGCCGACGGGGGGCCCAGGGGCCCGGACTGGAACCTCACCAGGATGGTTCCCACTGAGCCGCCCGAGGCGCTGTTGCCCTACGAGCAGACCCTGCTCGCCGGGATCTTCGCCGA
>DASVKO010000332.1:0-7634 GCA_036385355.1 Dermatophilaceae bacterium | reverse complement strand
TCGAACGGGTCGAACGTCCAGTTCTCGATGTTGCCGACACCCACGGTGTCGATGTGGCCGTCGAACGCGATCAGGGTCTCGCCGGTGCCCATGTAGCCCAGGACGTTGCCGAGCGGGTCGATCTCGGCCTTCGTGTAGCCGAGCTTCACCATCTCCTTCTGGATCAGCTTCGACTTCTCCTCCTCCTGGCAGCTCATGCCCTTGGCCTTGATGAGGGCCCGCAGGAACCGGGACATGTCGGCTCGGTAGCCCTCCGCGGCCTCCTTGACCTTGGCGAAATCGATCTGCGCAGTTGTTGTCATTGCATGCCTCCCGGGCATCGTGCGTTGTGAACAGGCGATGTGGCGGTCGTGCCGCCGCACTGTGGGGTCGTTGGCGAGTGAGCAGATGGTCAGCGTTGCCAGCGGGGCAGGTCGCGGTCCCACAGCTCGTGAAGCTTGGCAGCCGGGTCCTTGATCTTCTGCAGGAAGATCATCGCGGCGATGGCATACGGCTTGTTGCTTGCCTGCTGGTAGAGCGGTACGCGGTAGCGGTCGAACACCGACCGGTCGACCTCGCCCTCTTCGCAGGACAGCCCGGTGATGTCGGCCGGCAGCGGGTGCATGTAGAGCGCTGTGCCGTCCTTGGTCTTGGCCATCATCGCCTCGGTGGTGGCCCAGTCCTTGTGCTCGGCGTTCTGCAGGAGGAGGCGCTGCTCCAGGGTCTTGATGCCGTTGAAGTCACCGTTGCCGTACAGGTCGGTGCGCTCCTGCATGGCCTGGAACGGAGCCCAGCTCTTGGGGCACACGATGTCGGCCCCCGCGAAGGCCTCATCCATCGAGTGCGTCACGGCGAAGGAGCCGCCGGACTGGGTGGCGTTCTTGGCGGCGATCTCACGGGTGCTGGCCATGACGTCATACCCCTCGGGGTGGGCCAGTGTGACGTCCATGCCGTAGCGGGTCATCAGGCCGATCATGCCCTGGGGCACGGAGAGCGGCTTGCCATAGCTCGGCGAGTACGCCCACGTCATCGCGAGCTTCTTGCCGCGCAGGTTCTCGAGCCCACCGAAGGTGTGAATCAGGTGGAGGAGATCAGCGGTGGACTGGCTGGGGTGGTCGATGTCGCACTGGAGGCTGACCAGAGTGGGGCGCTGCTCCAGGACTCCGGCCTCGTGCCCCTCCTTGAGGTACTCGGCGAAGTCAGTCATGTAGGTGTGGCCCTTGCCGATGTACATGTCGTCACGGATCCCGATCACATCAGCCATGAAGGAGATCATGTTGGCGGTCTCCTTGACCGTCTCGCCGTGGGCCTGCTGGGACTTGCCCTCGTCGAAGTCCTGCACCTGCAGGCCCAGCAGGTTGCAGGCCGAGGCGTAGGAGAAGCGGGTGCGGGTCGAGTTGTCACGGAACAGCGAGATCGCGAGCCCGGAGTCGAAGATCCGGGCGCTCTTGTTGTTCTCGCGTAGTGCGCGTAGCGCGTCGGCGACGGCCAGGACCGCCCGCATCTCATCCTGCGACTTGTCCCAGGTCAGGAGGAAGTCGTCCTGGTACAGGGCGGCATGGTCAAGGCCGCCCAGCTTGTGCAGTTGCTCCTGGAAGTCCATTCGGCCTTGCAGCTCCTCGGGTGGCAGGTGCGCCGTGGCGGGTTCATAGATCTTCGCCATGTTTAGGTTTACACCAGAGAGTGTAACATCACCTATTCGGCAGATGGCAAGACTTGTGGCAAAGTAGACTCAAGATGTAGGTTTGTCTCATGAGCAGCCTGGGGTCGCCGGTGAACAAGGATGCTGCGGTCATCCCGACGACCCCCCAACCACCCCGGAACCTCTGCCCGGGGCACGGGATCAGGGACCTTCGGCACTGCCTTGCCGCCCCCTCCCGCCCGGACAATGTCCGTGCACCTGCACCTGTCCGCACCTCAGCGACGACGCGCGACCGGAAGATGACCCGGGTCGTTCCGGTGAGGGCGGACCAGTCGGCCCTGGACCGGGGCAAGGAGGATCTCGCGTGAGCGACCTGATGCGACCCCTGACGTTCGGCCACCTGATGAGCTGGGCGCTGGAGGAGCTTCACCGGGACGGCTCGATCTTCGGGGTGAAGGAGAACCAGTTCTGGCACCCGGAGCCCGGCCGCCTCATCACCGACTCCTTCGGCGACCGGCTGGCCTCGCCGGTGGGCCCGGCCGCCGGGCCGCAGACCCAGCTGGCCCACAACATCCTGGTCGCCTACCTGACCGGCGCCCGTTTCATGGAGCTGAAGACCGTCCAGAAGATCGATGGCGAGGAGCTGCGCAAGGCCGTGGCCAAGCCCTGCATCCAGGCGCAGGACGAGGGCTACAACTGCGAGTGGTCCACCGAGCTCACCGTCGCGCAGGCACACGACGAGTACGTCAAGGCCTACTTCGCGATCGCGGTGCTGGGCAGGGAGCTGGGGCTCGGCTCGGTCGACCAGGTGGCCTTCAACACCAGCGTCGGCTATGACCTGGCGGGGTTGAAGGGCGACAAGGTCAACTCCTTCATCGACGCCATGATCGACGCCTCGGGCACCCCGGTCTTCCGGGAGTGCCGCGCCTGGGTCCAGGAGCACCTCGGAGAGCTCTCCGTCTTCACCCGCGACGACCTCGACGCCCTGAGCCCGGCGGTGAGCAGGTCGGTCACCCTGTCGACCATGCACGGGTGCCCGGCCGACGAGATCGAGCGGATCGCCATGCACCTGCTCACGACGAAGCACCTCAACACCTTCGTGAAGTGCAACCCGACCATGCTCGGCTACCAGTTCGCCCGGGACAGCCTGGACCGGCTCGGCTATGACTACCTCTCCTTCGACGAGCATCACTTCACCGAGGACCTCCAGTACGCCGAGGCGGTCGAGATGTTCGCCCGCCTCACGGCGCAGGCGCAGGAGCGCGGCCTGTCGTTCGGGGTCAAGCTCACGAACACCTTCCCGGTCGACGTACGCCGAAAGGAGCTCCCCTCCGAGGAGATGTACCTGTCCGGGCGCCCCCTGCTGTGCCTGTCGCTGTCCCTGGCGCTCAGGCTCTCCCGGGAGTTCGACGGCGCCCTGCCGATCTCCTTCTCCGGCGGGGTCGACGCCTTCAACGTCGCAGAGATCCTGTCCACCGGCATCCAGCCGGTCACGGTCGCCACGACCATTCTCAAGCCGGGCGGGGTGACCCGGTTCCGTCAGCTGTCGAGCCTCGCCGCAGAGGTCATGACGGACTACCACGGCATCGACCTCGACCGGCTCGCGGCGCTGGTCGACGACGCTCTCATCGACGAGCGCTACCACAAGCGGTACCGCGAGAAGATCCCCTCGCGGAAGACGAGCTCTCCTCTCCCCCTGACGGACTGCTACAAGGCCCCCTGCGAGGACGGCGGCTGCCCGATCAACCAGCGCATCCCCGAGTACCTCAAGCTCACCGCCGCCGGCGACCTCACGGAGGCGTTCGACGCCATCGCTGTCGACAACACGGCCCCGACGATCCTCGGCGTGCTGTGCTCGGAGCCGTGCCGGGATCACTGCACGCGCCTGGACGTCGACCAGGCCATCGACATGCGCGGGGTGAAGCTCGCCGCTGCCGACGGCGCTCAGGACGCCTTCATCGAGGCCACCGTGCCGCCGGCGCTGCTCACCGACGCGAAGGCGGCCGTCATCGGGGCCGGTCCGGCCGGCATAGCCGCGGCGATGTTCTTGCGCCGCAACGGCATGGATGTCGACGTGTTCGAGAAGCTCGAAGGACCCTACGGGATCGTCAGGTACATCATCCCGGGCTTCCGGATCACTCGTGAGCAGATCGAACGCGACTACCAGCTCGCCGTCCACCTCGGGGTCCGGTTCCACTTCAGCTGCGACCCCGACTACTCCGTGCAGGAGCTGAGGAAGACCTTCGCCCACGTCATCATCGCCACCGGCTCGTGGGGCAGGTGCCCGAGCCCGGTCCGTGAGGGCGATGGCAACACCGGGAAGACCGACAGGACCGACAACAGCGGCAACCTCGGCAACATCGGCAACATCGTCGAGGCCATCGAGTTCCTGTGGCAGGCCAACAACGAGGGCGGGGCGAAGGTCGGCAGGCGGGTCGCCGTGATCGGCGCCGGCGACGTCGCCATGGACTGCGTCCGTACCGCTCACCGGAGCGAGGGGGTGCAGGAGGCGGTCCTGGTCTACCGTCGCACCGAGCCCTACATGCCGGCGACCCAGCACGAGGTCAACCTGGTCCGCTCCGAGGGCCTGACCATGGAAGAGCTACTCGCCCCCATCTCGTATGACGGCACCACCTTGCGCTGCGAGGAGATGGAGCTCAGCGACGAGGACGCCGGCGGCCGGCGCTCGGTGGTCGGGCTGGGCACCTTCGTGGACCTGCCCTTCGACACGGTGATCGGTGCGACGGGGGCGACGGTCGGGACCGGTCCCTTCGCCAGGAACGGGCTGGCGCAGAATGCCCGCGGACTCGCCGAGGTCGACGCGTCCTTCCAGAGCTCGGTCGATCACGTCTACGTCATCGGCGACGGGCGCCTGGGCCCCAGCACCATCGTGCGCGCCGTCGCGGACGCGAAGACCGCCGTCCGGGCGATCCTGCACGAGGAGCACCTGTCCGTCGACTACGACCTCAGGCCGGCCAAGGTCGGGCGGGACGAGGACGAGGTGCACGCCCGGCGGGGGCTGCTGATCGCGGCGATCAACGGGAAGGCCGAGGGAGACCGCTGCCTGACCTGTGACGTCGTCTGCGAGGTGTGCACCGAGGTCTGCCCGAACCGGGCCAACGTGGCGATCACCGTGCCCGGGTTCGCCGACCCGCGCCAGATCGTCCACCTCGACGGGCTGTGCAACGAATGCGGGAACTGTGGCACTTTCTGCCCGCACTCAGGCCTGCCGTACAAGGACAAGATCACGATCTTCTGGGCCCTCGAGGACTTCGAGAGCTCCGCGAACGCCGGGTTCCTCCCGCTCGCCGACGGTGCCTACCCCACCCGTATGCCGGACGGCTCGGTTCGTGAGCACCGCCGCGACGAGGAAGATCTCCCTGACGGGATGAGCCGGGTCCTGGCCGCCCTGGAGAAGGACTACTCCTACCTGCTCGGTGCACCGGCGGGAGCCCAGTCATGATCATCGGCAACGGACCTGTCATCACCAACGATCCGGCGAACCCCTTCGTCCGCGACGGGGCGGTCGTCGTCCGGGGCGACAGCATCGTGGCGGTCGGTCCGGCGACCGGGATCCGGGCAGCTCACCCGGGCGAGGAGATGGTCGACGTCGGTGGCCGGGTCATCATGGCGGGCCTGATCAACGCCCACACCCACGCGTACAGCGCCTACGCCCGCGGGATGGCGGTCCACCAGCCGACCCGCAACTTCACCGAGATCCTCCAGAACCTCTGGTGGCGGCTGGACCGGTTGCTGACCCAGCCGGACGTGGAGCTGAACGCCGGCACGACGTTCATCGAGAGCATCCGCAACGGCGTGACAACGGTCTTCGACCACCACTCCAGCCCGCACGCCGTCTCAGGGTCGCTGCAGACCATCGCGGACGTCGCCGGACGCCTCGGCATCCGCACCAGCCTGTGCTACGAGACCTCGGACCGGGACGGCGCCGGTGTCCTGGCTGCCGCCATCGAGGAGAACACCCTGTTCATGAAAACGGTGAACACCGACGAGCAGGACCTGGTCAAGGGCCTGTTCGGGCTGCACGCCTCCTTCACCCTGTCCGAGAAGAGCCTCGATACCGTCTGCGCGGCAAAGGAAGGCGTCGCCGGGGGCTTCCATGTCCACGTCGCCGAGTCCGCGAGCGACGAAGCCGACTGCCAGGCGAAGTACGGCAAGCGAGTGGTCCAGCGCTTTGACGACCACGCCATGCTGGGGCCCGACACGATCGCGGCGCACTGTGTGCACGCCGACCCCGGCGAGCTCGAGCTCCTCAGAGACCGGGACACGACCGTCGTCCACAACCCGCACTCCAACATGGGCAACGCGGTCGGGGTCGCCTCCGTGGTCGACATGCTCGACCGCGGCCTGCGGGTCGGCCTGGGCACTGACGCCTACACCCCCGACATCCTTGCCTCCGCCCAGGTGGCCAAGATCCTGGCGAGCGACCATCTCGGCGACCCGACCGTCGGTTTCGGGCAGGCGCTGCAGCTGGCGTTCGTCAACAACCCGAAGATCTGCGCGAAGTTCTTCCGCAAGGAGCTCGGGGTCCTGAAGGCCGGGGCGTACGCCGACCTGATCACCGTGGCCTACCGTCCCTTCACGCCGCTGGACGCCGGGTCCGCGGGCGGCCACATCCTGTTCGGGATGAGCGGTTCCCAGGTCAACGACACGATGGTCAACGGCCGCTGGGTGATGCGCGACCGCGACATCCTCACCGTGGACGAGGCCGGCATCTTCGCGCGGTCGGCCGAACGAGCGCCCCGTATCTGGGCGCAGATGTAGGGAGGGAGCGCACTCGATGTCGACCTTGCTGAGCGGTGGGATGGTCACGACCGCGAAACAGTCACGGCTGGCCGCTGTGCGGACCGACAACGGGCGCGTGGTCGAGATCGGCGACCTGACGGCCCGGCCGGGTGAGGAGGTCGTGGACTGCAGCGGATGCCTCGTCCTGCCCGGGGGCATCGAGACGCACAGCCATCTCGACCTCGAGGCCATGGGAACGGTCACCGCCGATGACTTCGCCAGCGGCACCCGGTCGGCACTGGCCGGCGGCACCACGACGGTCCTGGACTTCGCGACCCAGTTCCACGGCGAGAGCCTCATGGACGGCCTGCGGAGGTGGCACAAGAAGGCCCGGGGCCAGGCCGTCACCGACTACGGCTTCCACCTGGCGATGACCCAGTGGCGCCCGGAGTTCCCCGACGAGATGGCCGAGGTCGTCAGGGCCGGGGTCACCTCGTTCAAGATGTACATGGCCTACCGCGGCTCGATGATGGTCGAGGACGACGAGATCTACGCCGCGCTCACGGCGAGCTCCCGGCTGGGGGCGACCATCGGGTTCCACTGCGAGAACGGGCTGGTGATCGATGCCCTCGTCCGCGGGGAGCTGGCTCGCGGCCACACCGGGGCCTTCTACCACCAGCGCACCAGGCCGCCGGCGCTGGAGCGGGAGGCCGCCGGCCGGCTGACCACGATCGCCGGGCTGCTGGACGCCCAGCACTACATCGTCCACCTCAGCGCCGGGGAGACCCTCGGGGAGGTGCGCCGGGCGCGCGAGCGTGGCAGCACGGTGGTCGCCGAGACCTGCCCCCAGTACCTCCTGCTCGACAACAGCCTCTACGGCACCCCCGGCAGCCACGGCACCCCTGGCAGCGACGGGCCTGAGATCAGGCAGTACGTCATGAGCCCCCCGCTGCGCGCGGCGGAGAACCTCGACGCCCTCTGGGCCGGGCTCGCCGGCGGCGACATCCAGTTCGTCGGCACCGACCACTGCTCGTTCAACCTGCACGGCCAGAAGGACCAGGGCACGGACTTCACCGGCATACCCAACGGTGCGCCGGGAGTCGAGCTCAGGCTCGCCCTCCTCTATACGTACGGCGTGGCAGCCGGGCGGATCTCGGCGGAGCGCTTCGTTGCCGTCACGGCGGAGAACGCGGCCCGGTACTTCGGCCTCTATCCGAGGAAGGGGACGTTGCTGCCCGGCAGTGACGCCGACATCGTCGTCTACGACCCC
>DASVKO010000331.1:0-19614 GCA_036385355.1 Dermatophilaceae bacterium | reverse complement strand
CTCGGGGGAGGTTGCGGTTTGGTCGGGGTGGGCTTCGCTGCTAGATTTGGTTGTCGCGTGCGCGCTCAGGTCGTGTGCGCATGCAGTTCCACCCAGAGCGGCTCAACCACGGGTATCCCCACGCCCGGTCCCGAGTCGCTTCTGTCGCCCTCATGACAGAGCCTCATCGACCTACCCGAATGTGAGAAAGATTCCTCGTGGCAAACATCAAGTCCCAGCTCAAGCGCATCAAGACGAACGCGAAGGCGACCGAACGCAACAAGGCCGTCAAGAGCGAGCTCCGCACCTGGATCCGCAAGTTCCAGTCCGCGGCCAAGTCCGGCGACGCCACTGCGGCTGCCGACGCGCTCAAGGTTGCGTCGACCAAGCTCGACAAGGCCGTCAGCAAGGGCGTCATCCACAAGAACAACGCGGCCAACAAGAAGTCGTCCATGGCCAAGAAGGCCGCGTCCCTCTAGGCTGCATCCCTCTAGTGACTAGCCTCCGGAGCATCTAGCTCCGGGACCTACGCTTCAGGACTTTTCGAAGGGTCGCCACCCGTCAGGGTGTCGGCCCTTCGCCATGCCCGGGCGGGAGTACGCTCCTGCGCCATGACCGCCACCGCCACTGCAGCCGTCGCGTTCGCTCTGGTCGCCGTTCTGGACTGGTCGGCCGTCTATCGTCAGTCGGCCCGGCTGGAACGGGTCGCGAAGCCTCTGGTCATGGTGGCGCTCGGATGGCTGGCGCTCACCATGGGAGCAGCCGACGACCAGGTCGGCCGCCTGGTGCTCGTGGCCGTGGCTCTTTCACTGGTCGGCGACGTCTTCCTGCTGAGCAAGGCCACGGTTGCCTTTCCCGGGGGACTCGTGGCCTTCCTGCTCGCCCACCTGGCCTACGTCCTTGCCTTCCTCGTGCTGGGGTTCGAGCCTTGGTGGGCGCTGATCGGCCTTGTGGTCGTGGTTGTGCTGAGCCTGACCTCCGGGCGCCGGATCGTGCGGGCGGCCGGCCACGAAGGGGGCGCCGCGCTGGGAGCCGGCGTCGCGGCATACCTCCTGGTGATCTCCGCGATGGTCGTCACAGCCAGCGGTACCGCGCGCCCGCTGGTGCTGCTGGGCGCGCTGGCCTTCCTGCTTTCGGACACGGTCCTGGCGCTGGATCGTTTTGCAGGGCAACGCGCCCACGCTCGCATGGTGGTGATCGTGACCTACCACGTCGGCCAGGTGCTGATGGTGATCGGCGCCCTCCGGTAGGCGTCTGCGAACGGGTGCGTTCGCCGCGGGGCCCTATGCCATCTTGGCCTGCGCTAACGTATCTCCCATGCGAAGCTCGCAGCTCCTTAGCTAGCCGCGTTGGCCCGACCCGGACCTCAACGCGGCAACCCCTCCTGCGCGAGGGGTCTTTTCATGTGCCAGTCAGGGGCAGGCCAGGAGTAGCACTCGCAGGACGACGAGCAGAGGACGCGATGATGAACGACACTCCGTACCGATACACGGCCGAGATGGCCGAGCGCATCGAGCTGACGTGGCAGGACCGCTGGCAGGACGAGGGCACGTTCCGCGCGCCGAACCCGGCAGGCCCCTGGGCTGACCCTGAGGGCGTGGCCGGCCGAGAGAAGCTGTTCGTCCTGGACATGTTCCCCTACCCCTCCGGCGCCGGCCTGCATGTCGGCCACCCGCTGGGCTTCATCGCCACCGACGTCTTCTCGCGCTTCCAGCGGATGACGGGCAAGAACGTCCTGCACACCCTGGGCTACGACGCGTTCGGGCTGCCCGCCGAGCAGTATGCCGTGCAGACCGGGCAGCACCCGCGCAAGACCACCGAAGAGAACATGGTCAACATGCGGCGTCAGCTGCGCCGCCTCGGCCTGGGCCACGACGACCGCCGCGCGATCGCCACGATGGACCCGGAGTTCTACCGGTGGACCCAGTGGATCTTCGTCCAGATCTTCAACAGCTGGTATGACGACGCGGCCGAGGGCGGGCGCGGCAGGGCCCGGCCGATCAGCGAGCTGGTCTCGGCGCTGGAGTCGGGGGAGCGGGCCAGTGCATCCGGCGAGCCGTGGGGTCAGCTGACCGCCGACGAGCAGCGCCAGGAGATCGACGGCCAGCGGCTGGCCTACATCACCCAGGCTCCGGTCAACTGGTGCCCGGGACTCGGCACCGTCCTGGCCAATGAGGAAGTCACCACCGATGGCCGGTCCGAGCGAGGCAACTTCCCGGTATTCAAGCGCAACCTGTCGCAGTGGATGATGCGGATCACCAAGTACTCCGACCGGCTGGTCGATGACCTGGACCGCCTGGACTGGCCCGAGCCGGTCAAGCACATGCAGCGCAACTGGATTGGCCGGTCAGCCGGAGCCAGGGTGTCCTTCACGGCCCCTGTCGCCGATGGCTCGGCTCCCGCTGCGGGCTCGGCTGTGGTGGATTCGAAGACTGCAGACGGCGCGAAGACCGTGGCGATCGAGGTCTTCACGACCCGCCCGGACACGCTGTTCGGGGCCACCTTCATGGTGCTGGCTCCCGAGCATCCGCTGGTGGATTCCATTGTCCCCGTTGACGGTTGGCCCGAAGGGACCCGCGACGCGTGGCTTCCCGGCGGGCCCGGCGCGGTGACCCCGCGGGAGGCCGTCGCGACATACCGGCGCACTGCCTCGCGCAAGAGCGACGTCGAGCGGCAGTCCGAGGGCAAGGACAAGACGGGCGTGTTCACCGGCGCTTTCGCGACCAACCCCGTTGACGGGCGGCTGATCCCGGTGTTCGTGGCCGACTACGTGCTGATGGGCTACGGCACCGGCGCGATCATGGCGGTGCCCGGCCAGGATGCGCGCGACTACGAGTTCGCGACCAAGTTCGAGCTGCCGATCATCCGCACCGTGCAGCCCACCGAGGGACACCCGATGGACGAGGCGTTCACCGGTGACGGTCCGGCCATCAACTCCGCCAACGACGAGATCTCGCTGAACGGGCTTCGGATCACCGAGGCAAAGGCCAGGATCATCGACTGGCTGGCGGACAAGGGCCTGGGCGAGGTGACGATCACCTACAAGCTGCGCGACTGGCTGTTCTCCCGGCAGCGCTACTGGGGTGAGCCGTTCCCGATCGTCTACGACGTGGCCGGCAACGCGATCGCCCTGCCCGAGTCGATGCTGCCCGTGCTCCTGCCGGAGGTTGAGGACTACTCGCCAGCCACCTTCGACCCCCAGGACGCGGAGTCCAACCCGGCGCCGCCGCTGGCCCGGGCGCAGGAGTGGGTCAACGTCGAGCTGGACCTGGGCGACGGGCTGAAGCCCTACCGCCGCGAGACCAACACGATGCCCAACTGGGCCGGCTCCTGCTGGTACGAGCTGCGCTACCTCGACCCGGCCAACAACGACACCCTGGTTGACCCCGAGGTGGAGAAGTACTGGATGGGCAAGCAGTCCACAGCCGTTCCGGGGGCTCCGGCCGGTGCCCAGGACCCGGGTGGCGCCGACCTGTATGTCGGTGGTGTCGAGCACGCGGTGCTGCACCTGCTGTACTCCCGCTTCTGGCACAAGGTGCTCTTCGACCTGGGGCACGTCAGCAGCGAGGAGCCGTTCCGCAAGCTGTTCAACCAGGGCTACATCCAGGCCTTCGCCTTCCGCGACAGCCGTGGCCAGTCGGTGCCCGCGACAGAGGTCATCGAGGTGGCGGATCCCAGCGGTGAGGTCACGTACATCTGGCACGGCGATCCGGTCACCCGTGAGTACGGGAAGATGGGCAAGTCCCTGAAGAACGTGGTCACCCCGGATGAGATGTTCGAGGGCTACGGCGCCGACACGTTCCGGGTCTACGAGATGTCCATGGGCCCGCTGGACCTGTCGCGTCCGTGGGAGACCCGGGCCGTCATCGGTGCTCAGCGATTCCTGCAACGCCTGTGGCGCAACGTGATCGACGAGGTGAGCGGCGAGCTGCTGGTCACCGAGGATGCTCCGGACGAGGCCACGAACCGCCTCCTGCACAAGACGATCGACGCGTTGCGGACCGACTATGACGCTCTGCGCTTCAACACGGCGATTGCGCGTCTGATCGAGTTCAACAACGCGCTGACCAAGCTGGCCCGCGTGCCGCGCGAGGCGGCCGAGGCGCTGGTCGTCATGACCGCTCCGGTGGCTCCGCATATTGCCGAGGAGCTGTGGGCCAGGCTGGGGCACCCCGACACCCTGACCTACGTGGACTTCCCGGTGGCCGACCCGGCGCTGCTCGTGGACGACACCGTGACGTGCGTGGTTCAGGTCCAGGGCAAGGTGCGTGACCGCCTCGAGGTGGCCGCCGACATCAGCGCGGAAGACCTGGAGACACTGGCGTTGGCCGCCGACAAGATCACGGCCGCGCTCGCCGGCAAGGTCGTCCGCAAGGTCATCGTGCGCCCGCCCAACCTGGTCAACATCGTCGCCACCTGAGACCCAACCGACCCTAGGTTTGCGGGTGCTGGAGCAGCACGGTCCCTAGGTTTGCGGGTCTGACCCGGGCATGGTGACCCGGGGTGCAGCGATAGCCTGCTTGGGTGAGTGTTGCGATCGTCATCGACTCCACGGCTTCTCTGCCGGCGGATCTCGCGGCGAGCCACGACATCCGGGTGGTACCCCTGCATGTCGTGCTGGGCGGGCAGCAGTACAGCGAGGGAGTCGACGTCAGCAGCGTCGAGCTGGCCGCTGCCCTGCGCAGGTCCACGTCGGTCAGCACGTCGCGTCCGTCACCGCAGGCCTTTCTCGACGCCTACGAGTCGGCGGCAGCCGGCGGGGCCGAAGCCGTCGTGTCAGTGCACATCTCCTCGGACATGTCAGGGACAGTCGGATCTGCCCTGCTCGCGGCAAGCCAGTCGCCGATCCCCGTGGAGGTCGTCGACTCCCGCTCGGTGGGTATGGCGGTGGGCTACGCGGCGCTGTCCGCGGCGGAGGCCTCGAGGCAGGGGCTGGACGCCAAAGCCATTGCCGCGATCGCGAGCTCGCGTGCCCGGGCGGCCACGGTCATCTTCTACGTCGACACCCTCGAGCATCTGCGCCGGGGCGGTCGGATCGGGGCAGCCTCGGCCCTTCTCGGCTCGGCCTTGGCCATCAAGCCGTTGCTGGCGCTCTCGGACGGGCACATCAACCCGATCGAGAAGGTACGAACCTCGGCTCGCGCGTTGAGCAGGCTTGAGGAGCTGGCGGTCACGGCGATCGAGGCGGCGGGGGAGCCGGGCGTCGACATCGCCGTCCATCATCTTGACTCGCGGAGCCGGGCCAGCGATCTCGTCGACCGGCTGCGTGCCAAGGTCCCGACTGAGACACGGGTGATTCTGGTCGAGCTCGGAGCAGTGGTGGGCGCCCACGTCGGTCCGGGCACGATCGCGGTCGCGGTCTCACCACGGCCGGACGGCGGCCGGGTCTGACCATGCCCGGATCGTGGAGCGTTGTCGCGGTGGCGGCCGTTCTCGGATTCCTCATCGGGTCGATCAACCCGGCATCCATCATCGCCAGAACTCTCCACAAGGATCTCCGGCAGGGGTCGGGGAACCCTGGCGCGACCAACGCCGGTCGGGTCCTGGGGCTGCGGTGGGGCCTCCTCGTGGGCCTGATCGACGTGCTCAAGGGCTTGCTCCCGACGTTGCTGGCGTTGCTGTTGTTCGACCGTTTCACGGCGTATGTGGTGGGTCTGGCGGCCATTCTCGGGCACGTGCTGTCACCGTTCCTGCGCGGGCGCGGCGGCAGGGGGGTGGCGACCTCGCTGGGCGTCATACTCGCGGTCTTCCCGTGGTTCGCCCTGGGCATGCTCGTGGTCTTCGGGCTGATGCTGTGGGCCACCAGATGGGTGGCCGGCTCCTCGATCGCGGCCGCGATGCTGCTCGGGCTGTATGCCGGGTTTGCTCCGCTGCCGGAGCCCGTTGCCGCCGGGAGGGTGTGGGGGATGTGCATCGCCCTGATCGTCATCGTCCGCCACTACGACAACATCCGTGGCTGGGTGAGCCGGAGGCTCGCCTGATTCTGCCTCCTCCGTTCGGCGGGGAGGTCGGGTGGTCAACGGACAGAAGTTGTGGCCCAAAAGGCGTCTTTTGCCCGATTCTGAGAAAACTCCGCACCCGGTCCCGTATCTTTTGGTTAACGGCGACCCAGCAGGACCGCCGTCGGCCCACACAGGGCCGCTCCTGGATGGATGTCTGAAGATGCCTCATCGGCGCTGGCGGATCGGACGGGGTCGGGCCGAGGCGAGCCCGACCGACCGGTTGACCGCCGACCGTCTGGCCGGCTTCATGAGCTACCTGGGCGCTGTCTCACCGGATACGTCGACGCTGCCTCAGCCCCGTGACGGGGCACGGCAGACGCCGCCGGAGGAGCCGTCCCGAGCTCCGGAGCCGATCCGACCTCCGGACCCTCCCGTCACCAAGCTAGACCCACCCGTGCCAGAAGCCTCGCAGCCAGTCCCGCCGCCTGCCCAGGCACCGGCTGTGGTTGTGCCGGCTGTCCCGGTGCCGGCTGTGGTTGCGCCGCCTGCCCCGGTGCCGGCTGCCCAGGTGCCGGCTGTTGTTGCACCTGCTACGCCGGCTGCCTCAGTCCCACTGGCTTCGAGCAGCGGCCGTCACCGCCTTCCGACGTCACCCAAGCTGACCATTCTGAGTATTACCTTCACGTCTCGCCGGCTTGCTCTGGTGGGGGTCCTGACCCTGTTCGTGGTCGCCTCCGCCGTCATCCTCGCGTTGTCGTAGCCGCCGGGCTCCCGGCGCCGCGGTGACCGCCGCCCAACCGTTCGTCCACATCGGTATGTCGGGTCCTCCCGCTGTCCACAGCAGGCCCCGGAGCGCCCTCACCCTCCTTCGGCGCGCCCCTACCGTGCCCGTATGCCGCGCCGCCGCCCCGAACCTCCGTTAGCCGACCGGCTCGCCGCCATCCTCGGTATTCCGTCCGCCTCCGTATCGGGGGCTGCATCGCCCCCACCAACGGGTTGGGTCCCGCAGCGAGTGTCGGTGACCCCTCCGGCAGCCCAGGCCGGAGCGGCACCTGTCAGCGCACCGGCGCTTCCGGGGGCGGTGGTCGGTGCGGCACCCGGCTCGGCAACGTCGATCCCGGCAATGTCGCTCACGGGACCGGTGGCCCAGGCGGAGATGGCCGGCGCCGGGGCCTCCCTTCTGTCAGAGCTCCCGGATGACGACCGTCCCGGACGCCCGGTCCTGCCGAGACCAGCGGTGCTCACGGTGCCGATGTCTCTGCTCGGGGTGCGCGCCAGGCCCCGCCGCCTTGCCGTGCTGGGTGTCCTGGTGCTGCTGGTGGCCGTGGCGGTGGTTCTGGGGATTCGTGTCGCGTGGGCGACCTCGTCGGCCAAGCCGGAGTCGATCGCCGCGGCAGCACACGGACCGCCCGGCGGGCTGGTGTCCCGGACCGTGCCCGCGGCGTTCGCCTCGGGCGGAGCCACCGCGTCGCCTACCGCCGCCAGCGTGCTGCTGGTTCATGTCGTGGGGCAGGTGCGCCGTCCCGGTGTCGTGCGCCTGCCTGCGGGCTCGCGGGTGCTTGATGCCGTCGAGGCGGCCGGCGGATCGCTGCGCTCGGCCGACCTGAACCACCTCAACCTTGCGCGCGTGGTCGTCGACGGCGAGCAGATCGTGGTGCCGAAACCGGGAGAGGTCATCCCTGCCGCCGGGGCCTCGGGCGCTCCGGGAACCGGCACAGGGGCCGCAACTCAGGGGTCGAGCGGTGGCGGCTCGGCCGGCGGTCTCGTGGACCTGAACACTGCGGACGCGGCGGCGCTGGACTCGCTGCCCGGGGTGGGTCCTGTTCTCTCACAGCGAATCCTGGACTGGCGAACCCAGCATGGCCGGTTCTCCTCGGTCGACGAGCTCGGCGAGGTCAGTGGTATCGGTGACAAGCTGCTGGCCCAGATCGGGCCCAAGGTGAAGGTCTGAGATGCCGGGCGACCAGCCCGGCATCGATGCCCGGCTCCTGGTGCCGGCTCTGGTCGGGTGGATCTGCGTGGCCGCCATGCTGTCGCTGCGGCCGGTAGTCCTTGTCCTGTGCGCAGCCGGGTTCGCGGGGGCCGGCGTGGTGCTCATGTGCGATCGCTGGCGCCGACGATCCTGGGTGACTGCCGTTGCCTTCACCCTCGTGGGCACCGCGCTGTGCCTGGTCGCGACCGCGGCCCACTCCAGCGTCCGCGAGGCGGGCCTGGTTCCCGGTCTGGCCGCGCAACGAGCCACGGCGACAGTCGAGGCCGTTGTCCTGTCTGACCCGCGGGTGATCCAGACCAAGGGGGTTCGGCCCACCGAGCTGGTCATCGTCCGGGTGTCGGTGCGCACGGTCGCCGGCAGGGGGCAACGCAGTGAGTCCTCGACCCCGGTGCTGGTGTTCGGTGACAAGTCCTGGGCCCATGTTCGATGGCGGGAGAGACTTCGATTCGGCGGCCGGTTCGATGTGGCAGATCCCGGCGATGACGTGGTGGCGGTGCTCAACCCCTCCACGGCGCCCGAGACGATCGGCGAGCCGGGGCTGATCGCCGATGTCGCCGACCACGTTCGCGCGGGCCTGCGCGAGGCGGTGTCCGGTCTGCCGGATGACGCGCGGGGACTGTTGCCAGGCCTGGTGATCGGCGACACCAGCCGGACCCCGCAGTCGCTGACCGACGCGATGTTGACCACGGGTATGACGCACCTCTCGGCCGTCTCCGGGAGCAACGTCGCCGTGGTCCTGGCAGCCGCGCTGGGGCTCTGCCGCCTCATCGGGGTGCGGCGTCGCTGGCGGCCGCCGTTCGCTGCGCTGTTGCTGGTCGGTTTCGTCATCCTCGCCAGGCCCGAGCCGAGCGTCCTGAGAGCCGCGGTGATGGGCGTGATCGGGCTGCTCGGGCTGAGCACGTCCCGACGCCGGATGGGGGTCCCGGCCCTGTCCGGGGCAGTCCTCGTCCTGCTGTGCATCGACCCCTGGCTGTCCCGGTCTTTCGGGTTCGCCCTGTCCACCCTGGCCACCCTCGGCCTGCTGCTCTTCGCCCGACCGTGGGGCGGGTGGTTCGCCCGTTTCCTGCCCGCGCGTCTGAAGGGACTCGGTGTCGCGTTCGCCATTCCCGTTGCGGCCCAGGCGATGTGCGGCCCGGTCGTCGTTCTGCTCCAGGGCTCGGTCACCCTGATCGGGGTATTCGCCAACCTGCTCGCGGCTCCGCTGGTGGCGCCGGCCACGGTTCTGGGAGTGACGGTGGCGCTGGTCGCGCTGGTCTCCCACCCCCTCGCAGTGATGGTCGGCTGGCTGGCGGCCGTGCCCACCCTCGGGATCGCCTGGATCGCACGCGTCTGCGCTGACGTCCCGATGGGCACGCTGCCCTGGCCGGACGGCGCGCCTGGTGCGTTCCTGCTGGCACTCGTGTCGATTGGCCTGCTGTTCACGGGCCCGTGGCTTGTCGCGACAACCCGCGGACGTCCCTACGCCGTGGCCGCTGTGAGCGTGCTGACCCTGGCTGCGGCGTGGCCGACCGGTGGCCTTGTCTGGCCGGCGCCGAACTGGGCGATGGTGACCTGCGACGTTGGACAGGGTGACGCGCTCGTGCTGGCCAGCGGCATCGGTCACGCGGTGGTGGTCGATGCAGGGCCGGACGCCGAGGCCGTTGATGGCTGTCTGGCCCGGTTGCACGTGGAGGTGGTGGATGCCGTTGTGCTGACTCACTTCCATGCCGACCACGTGGATGGGTTGCCCGGCGTCCTGCACGGCCGCGTCGTTCGGCAGATCCTCACCTCACCGGTGCTCGACCCCGCCTTCCAGGTCCGCGAGGTGCAGGGTTGGGCCGCCGCCGCGGGCATCCCGGTGCAGCCGTTGTATCCCGGGGACCAGCTCCGCTGGGGCGCCGTCCGGGCGGGCGTGCTCTGGCCCGCCCGGGTGATCCATGAGGGATCGGTGCCCAACAATGCGAGTGTGGTGCTGTCCGTGGATATCGGCGGGCTCAGGGTCCTGATGCCTGGCGACGTCGAGACCGTCGCGGCACACCAGGTGCTGCTGGCTCTGAGGCGCGATCCGGCATACCTCAGTGGTGGCGGTTTCGACGTGCTGAAGGTCGCTCACCACGGCTCGCGGCTGCAGGACCCGGCTCTGGTCGCAGAGGTGCGGGCGCCGGTGGCGGTGATCAGCGTTGGCGTCGGCAACACCTACGGCCACCCGGCCCAGAAGACCCTGGACCTGTTGCGGACCAGCGGTTCTCAGGTATTCAGGACGGATCAGCGTGGTGACATCGCGGTGAGCCGGGCGAGCGACGGCAGCGTCCTGGTCTCGGCGCGAGGTCGATGATGCAGTGTGATCGGCCCTCCGCCGAGTCAGGTCCGGTTCGGCGGAGGGCCAGGTCAGACCGGCCCGCCCATGGTCGGGTTGGTCGGGTTGGTCGGGTTGGTCGGGTTACGGTCCGGCTGGTGAGGAGCCTGGTCGGTCAGGAGCTGGGTTTCGCGTAGCCCGCGATGCCCGTGTCGAACAGGACGCAGGGTTCGTCGCCAACTGTCCAGGCGTCGTGCCCGGGCTCGATGGCGAGCACGTCCCCTGCCCCGATGGTCTCCTCGGTGCCGTCGTCCATGCGCACGGTCATCACCCCGGACAGGCAGATTCCGGTGTGTCGAGCCATGCACGAGTCGGTCCCCGCGATGGGTTTGACGTCCTTGGACCATCGCCAGCCGGGTTCAAAGACGCCTCTTCCCAGAGTGAAGTCCCCGAGGCTGACCACGTCCATGTGGCCGTGCGCTTGGAACTCCCTGGTCTCGTCCGGAGCGTCGATGTTGCGTTTCAGCATCTGGGTCATGGGTCTCTCCTTCGGCGTGTTGATTTGGCTGCGCCACATGTGGCCGTTGCTCATCCGGCACGCCGGTGCTGGGCGGGCTACACCGTTGCTCATCCGGCTACGCCGTCGCTCATCCGGCTAAACCGTCACTCATACGGCTACTAAGGGCACCCTAAATTCTGACAGAAATGAGTCACGATTTCGACCCCCCTTCTGGCGAGCCTGACGATCGGAACCGCCGTGCGCAGAGCTCCCTGGAGCAGTCTCAGGTGAGCAGGGCGGTGATGGTGAGCAGGACGGGCACGGACAGCGCTGTCGTGACGAAGATCGAGTCGCGGGCCAGAGTGGTCGCGCGGTCGTAGCGGGAGGCGTACACGAAGATGTTCTGGGCCGTCGGCAGGGCGGCCACCACGGTTGCTGCCAGCAGTGCGCGACCATCGAGGCCGAAGAGCCAGCGCGCGGCGGCATACGCGAGCAGCGGCTGCACGAGGAGCTTGAGCACGCTCACGACGGCGAGCTCGACGACCGACCCACCGGCGATCGGCCGAGGGCCCAGCCGCAGCGAGACGCCATATGCCAGCAGGACACCCGGCACCGCCATCCCGGCGATCAGGGCGATCGGGGCGGCGACCAGGGCGGGCACCTGCCAGCCGGCCAGCGAGACGAGCAGACCCAGGAAGCACCCCACGGTGATCGGGTTTCGCAGCGGCTGGCTGATCAGGCTGAAGACCGAGGGGCGACGCTTCGAGACGACCGCGTCAAGGATCGCGAAGGCCATGGGGGTGATCACCAGGAGCTGCATCAGCAGGACGGGTGCGACGAAGGACGCGGATCCGAGGATGTACACGGTGATCGGCAGGCCGAGGTTGGCCGCGTTCACGTAGGCGGAGGACAGCCCTCCGATGACCGTGTCCCCGGTCGAACGGTGCCAGAGCGTTCGGGCGAGCACCGAGTAGACACCGGCGGCCCCGACGAAGCTCAGTGCCGCGACGGCCAGGCCAGAGGTGAAGATCTGGGCGACCGGGGCCCTCGAGAGGGTCTGGAACAGCAGCGCCGGCGTTGCCACGAAGAACACCAGCCGGCTCAGGAGCAGCTGACTGTCCGAACGCAGTATGCCGAGCTGGGCGAGCAGGAATCCCAGGGCGATGATGGCGCCAAGCGTGACGAACCCGGCGAGGACTCCCTGCATGGCGCAGGGCTCAGCCGCGGGCGAAGACGCGCGGCGTCGCGGTCGCTGCCTCGCACAGGGCGTCCAGGGTGGCCTTGACCGCCGGAACCCGTTGCAGGTCCGAGGTGGTGACCACATGGACCTCCCGGCGAGAGGCCGGTGAGATCGGCAGGGTGACGACGTCGGGGTGGTTGGCGCTTCGCAGGATCAGGTCGGGGATCAGCGCTACGCCCAGGCCCTCGGCGACCAGGCCCAGGACGGCGACGTAGTCCTCGGTCTCGAACGACACGTTCGGCGTGAACCCGGACTTGTGACACATCTGAAGGAGGTGGCCGCGACAGCGCGGACATCCGGCGATCCACGACTCGTCGCCGAGCAGGGACAGATCGGCGGTCTCGGAGCTGGCCATCGGGTGGTTCCTGGGCAGTGCCAGGCGGACCTCGTCGTCGAGGAGCTTGTGGATGACGAACATGTCGAGGTCCTCCTCGCCGCGCCCGAGGTCGGTGCCCTCGTAGGCGAAGGCCACCGCGAGGTCGCACTCGCCGGCCCGCAACGCCGCCAGGGACTCCGGAGGCTCGGCCTCGGTGAAGGTGACCTTGATGTCGGGGAACCGCTCTTTGACCAGGGCCAGCGCCCGGGGGACCAGGGTCGCCGAGGACGAGGGGAAGGCCATCAGCCTCACCCGCCCGGCGCGCAGCCCGGCGATCGCGGCGACCTCTTCCTCGGCGGCATCGAGTGCGGACAGCACCCCCACCGCGTGCCGTGCCAGCACCTGACCGGCCTCGGTCAGCCGGACGTTGCGCCCCACCCGTTCGACCAGGACGGTGCCCATGCGCTGCTCGAGGCGTCGCACCATCTGGGAGATGGCCGGCTGGGAGTAACCCAGTGAGAGGGCCGCCTGGGTGAAGCTTCCCTCGTCGGCGATCGCTCGCATTACACGTAGTCCGGCAGCATCGATCATGCCGACTAGTGTATAACGGCGAGTTATCACTTGGCCAAGTATCCGCGGTTTGGGTGATCTGGCAGTCGCGCGGACCCGTTGCATACTTGTTGACGTGGAGACGGCGCTGACGACGACCCGGGACCAGGCGGCATACGAGCAGCTGGTCGAGCTTCTGCGCGCTGGGGACGTCACCGTGCTGACCGGGGCCGGGCTGTCCACGGAGTCGGGAATCCCGGACTACCGGGGTCGGGACGGCAAGCGGCGGGTGGTGCCCATGACGTATGGCGAGTTCGTTGCCTCGCCGGTGAACCGGCAGCGCTACTGGGCGCGCAGCTTCGTGGGATGGCGGCGTTTTGCCGAGGCGGGTCCCAACGACGGACATCGTGCGGTTGCTGCTCTGCAGCGCCTGGGTCTGGTTCGAGCCCTGATCACCCAGAACGTCGATGGGCTGCACCAGGCGGCCGGCGCCCGGGACGTTGTCGAGCTGCATGGCAACCTCGGCCTGGCTCGATGCCTGGACTGCGGTGAGACGACCCAGCGATCCGAGATCGATGTGCGCCTGGGTGAGGCGAACCCGCACTTCGAGGCCATCGCGGGGGAGGTCCGACCTGATGGCGATGTGCTGCTGGCGGACGAGGCCGTCGCGGACTTTCACACGCCACGGTGCCTGGTCTGTCAGTCCGACCTGCTCAAACCCGATGTCGTCTTCGTCGGCGAGTCGGTGCCCAAACCCCTTGTCGAGCAATGCTTCTCGTACGTCGAGGAAAGCCTGGGGCTGGTGGTGCTGGGCTCCTCACTTCAGGTGATGAGCGGGTACCGGTTCGTGCGGCGGGCGGCGGCGAAGGGCATACCCGTGGCGATCGTGACGCGCGGGCCGAGTCGTGGCGATGAGAACGCCACGATCCGGCTCGATGCTCCGCTGGGAGTCACCCTGAGCCGGATCGTGCAGGACCTGCAGGAGTAGCGCCGGGGGGTCAGACCTTGCGCAGCATGGCGGTGACCTTGCCCAGGATGGTGGCGTGGTCGCCGTCGATGGGCGAGAACGCCTCGTTCTGCGGCATGAGCCAGACGTGGCCGTCCTTGCGCCTGAACGTCTTGACCGTGGCCTCGTTGTCGAGCATCGCCGCGACGATGTCGCCGTTGTCGGCTGTCGGCTGCTGGCGCACGACCACCCAGTCGCCGTCGCAGATGGCCGCCTCGATCATCGAGTCACCGACGACCTTGAGCAGGAACAGCTCGCCCTCGCCGACGATCTGGCGCGGCAGCGCGAAGACGTCGTCCACGACCTCCTCGGCCGTGATCGGGACCCCCGCGGCGATCTGGCCGAGCACCGGGACGTAGGCGGGGGTGGGCCGGGAGTCGCCGCTGCCGGTCTCGTCGATCGAGTCGGCATGGGACTGGCGGTATCCGCGCCCGCCGGAGTCGGTCGAGTCGGGGCCGGGGGAGAGCACCTCGATCGCCCGGGGCCGGTTGGGGTCCTTGCGCAGGAAACCCTTTCGTTCCAACGCCAACAGCTGGTAGGAGACGCTGCTGGGACTCTGCAGGCCGACCGCCTCGCCGATCTCGCGAAGGCTCGGCGGGTAGCCGCGACGGTCCACGGAATTGCGGATCACCTCGAGCACCCGGCGCTGACGGGTGGTCAGCCCGTCGCCGGAGTCGCGGTCAGGCATCTCGTGGACCTTGGCCATGGTTCCGTCCCCTTGCTAGGGCCCGGAGACACCCGATGTCAGAGGCGTCTGCTGGGCTGTTCGACATGCAGACAGCCTATGCCGCTCGGACACAAGTTTCAAACACCTGTTCGACCCGTGTCTCGACATTGTCGGCTGCGAGTGTTACACATCGTACAAGCGTTCTATCGGACGCATGTTCGAAGCAAGATCCGGAATCGCGCCATAGTGGAGGACGCCATGTCATCTGGAGTCGGAGCCATCAGGGTGCTCGCACCCGCACCCGCACCTGTTCGTATGCCGTCGCGCAGCGCCCGTCCGCGGCTGCGTCTGGTCGGCCCTGACGAGCGTGGGCTGCCAGACGAATTCGTCTGTGCACCAGCGCTTCCGGCGACTCGGCTCACCCGCCGGGGGCGTCTCGCGATCACGATCATGGCCGTCACGGCCGTGGTGACTCTGGCGCTGCTGCCGATGGACCCCGTGGGCGCGGCCGATCCTGAGATCGGCCACGCGACGACGGTGTCGGCCGGCCAGACGCTGTCAGAGGTGGCTGCCGTCCAGCTGCCGAGCCTGCCGATCCCGGACGCCGTGGCACGAATCCAGCTCGCCAACGGAATGAGCACCCTTCGGGTGCATGCCGGCCAGTCGCTCCTGATCCCGGCCATGCCGTGACCCGAGCTGCCGGGCTGGCTTGCCCTGAGCTGAGCTGGCTTGCCCTGAGCTGAGCTGAGCTGAGCTGAGCTGCCTTGCCTTGAGCTGCGTTGCCTCAGATCACTGACCTGAGCCGGCGGCCTGAGCGCGGTTGCTGTGCTGGCGGAGGGCAGACGTTCAGGCCGGTCGAGGACCGCTGCGGCTGGTGATGTTCCAGTCCGACTCTCCTTTGCGGGCGAGCACGTCGAGCTGGGTGCGGGCCCAGTCGCGGTCGTCGCGCTCGTAGGTTCCGTGGAGTCCGGGCGGCTTGGGTCCCTGGCGACGGTGCGTCCGCTCCAGGGCTGCGATGAACAGTACGGCCATGAGTACTAGCAGAAATGTGGTCATGGCAGTAACTATGCGTCCACCTAGTTCAAGCCACGAGTGGCATTTCTGACGGGGTTCGACAAATTTCTGCCATACTGGGTGACATGCTGAAAACCGTGGCCGTGGTGCTGTTCGAAGATGTCGCCCTGTTCGAGTTCGGTGTCCTCGCAGAGGTCTTCGGCATCGACAGGTCCGAGTACGGGGTGCCGGAGTTCGACTTCCGGGTGTGCGCTCTCGAGCCGGGCAAGCCGCTGTCGGCACGCAATGGCATCGAGGTGACTGCACCGTTCGGCCTCGAGGGGCTGGTGGGGGCCGATCTGGTGGCGATCCCGGCGACCCGCATCCGGGAGGACTATCCACCCGAGGTCTTGGACGCCCTGCGTCAGGCGGCCGCTCGCGGGGCGACCATGTTGTCGGTCTGCTCGGGGGCGTTCGTCCTCGGTGAGGCAGGCTTGCTGGACGGACGGCGGTGCACGACGCACTGGCAGCACGTCCAGGAGCTGGCTCAGCGGTATCCGGACGCCAAGCTCGACCCTGACGTGCTCTTCGTCGACGAGGGTGACCTCATCACCAGTGCCGGCACGGCGGCTGGTATCGACGCCTGTTTGCATCTGGTGCGCCGTGAGCTGGGCAGCGCGGCAGCGACAAGCATTGCGCGCGGGATGGTGGTGCCACCCCAGCGCGACGGCGGGCAGAAGCAGTACGTCGACCTGCCCGTGCCGGAGTGCTCGGTGGAGAGCCTCACACCCGTGCTGACCTGGATGATGGAGAACATCACCGTTGACCACCCGGTCTCGGCGCTGGCGCGGCGGGCTGCCATGTCGGAGCGTACGTTCGCTCGCCGGTTCGTCGCCGAGACGGGAACGACCCCGCACAAGTGGTTGTCGATGCAGAGGGTCCTGCATGCCCGGAGCCTGTTGGAGCAGACCGAGCTGGATATCGAATCCGTAGCAACCAGAAGCGGATTCGGCACAGCAGCATTGTTGCGCCACCACTTCCGGCGGGTCGTCGGCGTCGCTCCGCAGGACTACCGGCGGAGGTTCTCCTGCACCTAGCGGCGCGGGCGTCGACCGGGGATGAGCGTGCGGCCCTGCCTGGTACTACTGCTCAAGTCTCATCGACAACCGCCCAATCCTGTTGGGAATGTTGACCCACCGCAAGGAGCGGGCAGACATCGAGCAGGAAGGCCAAAGACCATGAACACGACCAAGAGCAGCAGGATCAAGAAGCTGGCAGTGGGCACCGCGATCACGTTGGCGCTGGGCGGAGGCGCCGCAGCGGTTCTGGCTCCCACCTTCGCGAGCGCCGCCGTTGCCTCGCAGGGTGCGGATGACCCGGCCGGCCACGTCCGGCACGGCGCGGATGACCCGATCGGGCAGGCCACGCCGAGCCCCTCCACCACCACGTCGAGTGCTTCTCTGGCTCGGCACGGTGCAGACGACGCGGCTGGGCACGTCCGGCACAGCGGTGATGACGCGGTGGGTCATCTCCGGCACGGCGCGGATGACGCGGTCGGCTCCGCCATCTCGAGCGTCGCCGCCCCCACGCCCAGCGTCTCCGGTGCGGATGACACGGTCGGGCACGCCCGGCACGGTGCGGACGATGCGGTTGGCCACGTCCGCCACGGTGCCGACGACCCGGTCGGCCACGCCCGGCACGGCGCCGACGACCCGGTGGGCCACAGCTGACAGCAGCTGACCTCGGACGACCGGGCCACCACCTGACGTGGGGTCCGGTCGTCGCGCGCGTTGGACGTGTTGCCGGGCGGACGGTGTCGTCGGGCTAGCAAGCAAGCGCTGTCGAGCGGCCTCTCAACGACAGCTCACTGGGCCGACTGGATAACCGAGACTGACCAGGCCTTGCCGGTGTACAACAACACGAAGCGGGCCCCGAAGTCCTTCTTCTTCTCCGTGCGATAGACCTTTCCGGTCCGGTCGACCACGTTCCTGGGTTGCTGCACCAAGACCGTGAGGATGTCGACCAGTCTCGTTTTCGTTGAGTCCTCGATGGTCATGGACTTGATGGTCACCGGGGTCCCGTCGTAGTGACGTCCCGACTTGGCCAGCTGGGCCGCTGACTTCTCGTAGACGGCGCAGGCCTCGGAGGAGGGGTGGCAGAGCGGCGAGAGGATCCCGGTTCGTGGACCCATCTTCGAGGCGTTCCAGCGTTGGATGAAGTATCGGGTGAAGGCCTGGGCGCCGGCGAGGGTCTGGGCACGCGCCGCGGCGGGGATTTTGGGGTCGGCCCTGGGACTGGCGATGGCGGTGGGGGAGATCGCGGTGGTCGGCACCGCCGCTGAGCTGGTGGACGTGGGCGACGGGCTCACAGCGCTGGCGGTCGTCGCGACGGGCTTGTCGCTCCCGCTGCATCCGGTGAGCAACATCGACGCCGCAAGCGGAACCGCCAGCAGCGCGGTCGCGGCCTTCTTCATTGCCTTACCAGCTTCACGGTGTCTCCCACGGTTCGGCGAACCGAGCGCGTTTGCGGACGCCCGGAGAGGTTTCGGACGACAGTCGGAGAACAGACCCCCCAACCCGATCCTCAGGGGCAGTATGCCGGTTCCGGAGCTTTCGAGCACCCCGGCTCGAGCCTTGATTTCCCACGTGATGACGTCGACGGCAGCATCCGCGACAAGCAGCAGTACCATCCGCAGGTGACGACGTTGCCCACGTGGGCGCTGTACCTCGTGAGCTTCGGGACACCCATCGCAGCGTTCGTGGGGGTCATCGTCGGTCAGGTCCTTCTTCGCATGGGCGCGAACGAGCTCGACGTCTGGCGCAGACGGGAGGAGACGATGCGCATGTTGCGCTGGGCCTCCGAGCAGGCAGCTTCTCCGGAGAGTGCCAAATCCCGGATGGGTGTGGCGGCTCTGGGCGCCCTCAGCACGTCCGAGCTGCTTCAGGAGCCAGACCAGGACCTGGTTGACGCGGTGATCGACTCGTTGATCGAGGAGCCCGTGGAGGAGATCGAAGAGGCCGTCGGCGAGGTTGACGTGATCGAGATCGACAACCTTCACCAGAACTGGGATATTGGAGATCACGAGCAGCAGTTGCGCGAGCAGCAGGGAGAGGGACAGGGATGGCCAAGATCGTCCGAGTGACACCAGCGCAGGTCGACGCTGCCAAGCTCAAGATCAAGCGCTCGATCGCAGCGGGCAAGCTGGTCTCCCCGAGCGTCAGTGCTGTGGCGAGTGCCAGGCGGGCCACCAACCGCAGTCAGCCTGCTCCGGGTTCCTGAGGCCAGCCGCCCGCTTGCGGGCGTCGTCCGTGCGCCCACCCGTTGTTGCTATTTCTGCTGTATTCCGTCTCCAGACATCACCAGGCCCTCATCCCGGATCGGGAGAGGGCCTTTGACGTGCGGTGATGCGTCCGGGTGCGAGGGCTCGGGCCTGTGATCTCCTACTTGGTGACCAGGCGGGCGCGGGCGGTCTTGACGGTGAGGGTCTGGGTTTGGCCGGGGATGGTGACGGTGTCGGGGATGGGGATCCAAGGTCCGCCGCCGACGCTGAACTCTCCGCCGTAGGTGATGTCGATGTGGCTGTCGTAGCTGCCGGCCTTGGGGTAGGCGTGGGTGATGTCGCCGTCGGGGTAGATCCCGCCGGGAGAGTCGGTGGGGCCCTGGCTGGTGTTGTCGCCGAAGACGTAGGTGTAGCCCTGGTTGGTCGGGCGGATCTGGACCTGGTTGCCCATCAGGGTCACGGTGTCGATCTCGTCGGGCTGGTATCCGGCGGCCGGCCATTTCACTTCGAAGTAGGTGGCCAGGGTGACGAGGGTGACGTTGCCTTCGGGTTGGGTGTGCGTGGTGGGTTTGGCGAAGGCGGTGTTGTGGAACGCTGCGAGGATCAGGCCCATGCCCAGTATTTGTTTGCCGGGTACCAGTTCGGGGTAGCAGGTGGTTCCGAGCAGGTCCCAGGCGGTGCTGATTGGTACGCCTTTGGTGTTGAGCTCGCGGCGGTAGAGCCGGACCTGGGGCCCCAGGCCTTGTGCCGGGGTGTTCCCGGCGCAGGCCTGGACCGCGCCGAAACAGGGGACGTCAGCGTTTGCCCCGCCGGGGATGCTCAGCGAGCAGGCGGTCACGCTCGTGTACTCAAAGACGCGTACGTCGGGCTTGCCC
>DASVKO010000330.1:0-5188 GCA_036385355.1 Dermatophilaceae bacterium | reverse complement strand
CCGACGCCCTGCGCCCGCTGATGGAGAACTCCCGGCGACTACGCGAACTCACCACGGAACTCGCGACCCTCGCACTCCAGCAGGTCAGAAACGACCTGACCCAGCCCGACCCCTGACCGGCCTATCCGCGCGCGCTCTAAGCGACGATGGTCGGCGACGCCTTGATGCCCGAGTGGCGGAAACGCAAGTCCGCTGAGTTCGACTGCAGTCTGCGGGTGATTGACGGCAGCCAAGAAGGTCTTGGGGATGGTTGGCACTGCGGTGAGGTGTCTGTCCAGCCAGGAAGACTGGGATTTGTGGTCGGATACCAGCTCAGAGACGGTTTCCTCGAGGGCTTTCGAAAGCCGGCGCCGCCCATCTCAGTGACGGTGGGTTCGGTCGCTACCGAAAGGCAGCGCAAACCGAACGACCGCGAAGAATGGAAAGTCAACGTGAACAGCGAGATCGTGGAGCTCACGACTGACACGGCAGCTCTTGAATGGGCCGTGCCTACAAAAGGGTTGAAGCTGGCGCTGGAGCGCCTGCAGAGTGCTGGGGTCTCGTCCGGGTAGGTGCGCGGCATAGTCCTCTTGATGGTCGCCAACAAGCCATCACGGACGGCTGTGGCGCTGTGGTCAGCAGGTAGGTGGACGAGCATCACCTACCGGGCCTGCCCCTTGACGCCCCGTTTTTGGGCTCAGTGAACGGAGAAGCCTCCGTCGACGAAGATCGACTGACCGGTGACGTAGGCGGAGGCGCGGCTCGCCAGGAACACCGCTGCACCTGCGAAGTCCTCGGCCAGACCGTTGCGGCCCACCATCGTGCGAGCAGCCAGCGCCGCCACCTTCTCGGGGTCGGACGACAGCCGCGCGTTGAGCGGCGTCATGACGAACCCCGGCACGAGCGTGTTGCAGGTGACTCCGTACGGCGACCATGCTTCGGCCTGTGAACGGGCCAGCGATTCCAGCGCCCCCTTGGAGACGCCGTAGGCGCCGCTGTGGACGAAGGCCCGGTGCCCCTGCTGAGAGGTGATGTGGATGATCCGCCCGAAGCCCCGTTCGGCCATGCCGGGCCCGAACCGCTGTCCCAGCAGGTAGGGCGCCTCCAGGTTCACTGCCATCGTGGCGTCCCACACATCGGCGCCCAGCTCGCCCATCGGCGGTCGCAGGTTGACCCCGGCGCAGTTGACGAGGATGTCGGGTTCCCCGAACGCCTCGGCTGCCTCGTCGGCCGCCGCGCCCACACCGTCGCGGGTGCTCAGGTCGGCGCTCACCCAGGCCGTCCGGCAGCTGCGGGCCGCTAGCTCGTCGACCGTGGCGGCCAGCTCCGCTTTCCTGCGCGCCACGACCAGGACGCTTGCCCCTGCCAGCGCGAGGGCCCCGGCGATGGCTCGGCCGATTCCGGAACTGCCGCCGGTCACGACTGCGACCCGGCCGTCCAGCGAGAACAGCTCGGAGAGGTAGGCCTGCGAGGTCATGCCTGCACCCTAAATGGCGTGCCCGCCGCCTTTGCGTCCCGGGCTGGGCCATCACGTCCAGGCAGCATCTTCGACGCGGGGACTGCGTTGGGGTCAAGGGACCAAAGTCCCTTGCATGCGTCGCGAGCCAAGCCCACCTTGGCGACGAGGTGAGGCTTGTCCGCGCCGGCGTCGTGTCGTTGACGAGGTCGTGTTCGAGCCCAACCGAGTCTGGAGGTGCGACCGGTACCGCTGCCAACCTCGGAGACCCGAACCCGGCGAAAGGATCGCCATGGCGCATATCCGAAGCCGCCCGACGTTGGACGGACGGATTCGAACCACTGCGGGGACGCCTGGCGCTAACGCCGTCCAGCCTCGCTCACGGCATACGAGCAGCTGCAGGCGGCAGCTCACCTGGCGGGACGAACGGCGCGGCCACCGACGAGCCGGCTCGCGAGCTGTTGGGTCTGGTAGGGCTGGAGTCCTCCATGGCCCGTGAAATCCACTTCGCTCTTCCGCCGGGCGGCGACAACCTCACGGTCGGGCGCACGCGGAGCCGTCAGAGCTGCAGCTTGTAACCCTCGTGTGATGCCGTGAAGCCAAGACGTTCGTAGAAGCGGTGTGCTTCGGCACGAGTCTTGTCGGTGGTGAGCTGGACGACGGCGCACCCGCGGCAGCGCGCCTCGTCGATGGCCCACCGGAACATGGCGGCGCCCAGGCCCCGGCTTTGATGGCTCGCGGCGACCCGGACGGCCTCAGCCTGCGCTCGAAGGGCCCCACGTCGCGCCAGACCTGGGATGAACGACAGCTGCATGGTCGCCACCACGTCAAGGGCATCGGTTGCGACGACCAGCAACTGCGAAGGGTTGGCGTCGATCGCTGCGAATGCAGTCTCATAGGGTCCGACATCGCCGGCTCCGCCGGTTGCTTCGCGAGTCCTGCCAAACGGGTCACCGGCGAGCAGGCCGACGATGGCAGGCAGATCTTCGCGGGTCGCCCGGCGCAGCGTGATCGACGAGCCGGGCAAGTTCAGCTTCGCGAGGGTATCGGTCACGTTCACACCTTCTCATCTGGGCCGAAGAGGGATCCGTCTGCAACGCAAGAACGCCTCGTAGTACACACTTCTGCAAGCCGCCTGGATCACCGAAGCAAACCGGGCCTGGCCACAACCAGGGAGAGAACCGATGTCGCAACCGCTTCCGGATACCGAAAGCACGATCCTTCTTGCCTACCTCAACGCTCAGCGTAAGCACGTGCTCGGGATCCTGGAGGGCCTGGACGAGGAGGCGCTACGTCGGCCGGTGCTGCCCTCGGGATGGAGCTGCCTGGGACTGGTACGGCATCTCGCCCTCGATGACGAGCGCTTCTGGTTCCAGGGCATCGTGGCTGGTGATCAGAGCGTCATCGACCAGGTGACCGAGGCCCCCGACGACGCCTGGCACGTCGGCCCCGATGTGCCGGTCGAGGTGGTCTTTGACATGTACCGGAAGCAGATAGACCTCACGAACGCCCTCATCACCGCCACCCCTCTGGACGCTCCGCCCGCCTGGTGGCCCAAAGAACTCTTCGGCGACTGGCGGCTCGACAACCTCCGCGAGGTCATCCTGCACGTACTCACGGAGACAGCAGTCCACGCCGGACACCTCGACGCAGCGCGTGAGCTGATCGACGGTAGGACCTGGCTTGTTCTGACTGAGTGAAACGGGAGTTGGGCACGAGGTCCCTGTTGCGAGTGGCGGGGACGGGCTGCACCCGAACGGGTGGTTCGACCCCCACCACCGGAGTTCGCCGCAGGGGCGGCCCCGGGAAGAGGGCCACCCCTGTGGTGGCGGTGCGTGAGCAAGGTCAGCCGAGGTAGGTCATGCCCTGCCACCCCGTACCGATCTGACGTGGCGTACCGAGACTGCCGGCGTTGCTGCCCGGGTAGAGCCACAGGGACCCTTCGGCGTTCCGGGCCAGGAGGTCGTTGCCGGCGGCGAGGTCCCAGTTGCCGGGGGTGACCAGGGCGGTCATTGCCGCCCACCCGTTTGAGACCAGGGTCCGCCCACCGGCCAGGCCGGCGCCGCTGCCACGGTAGAGCCAGAGCGATCCGGCTGGGTCGCGGGCCAGGATGTCGGCCCGTCCGTCGCCGGATACATCCCCTGGACCCAGGATGGTGTAGCCGTTCCAGCCGGTGCCGATCTTGGATCGCGAACCGAAGACCGCGTTGCCGGTCAGGGGGTACAGCCACAGGGCTCCGGTGGTGTCGCGGGCGAGCAGGTCGGGGCGGCCGGTCCCGTTCAGGTTGGCGGCGTTGGTGATCGTGGTCATGATGTTCCACCCGGTGCCGATCTGGCGTTTGGCCAGGAACCCGCTGGTGCCGTTGCCCGGGTAGATCCACAAGCGGCCTGCAGTGTCCCGCCCGAGGAGGTCGGCGTTGCGGTCACCGGTCACGTCACCGGGGGTGACGATCGCGGTCATGCTCTTCCATCCGACACCCATCTGGCGCTTGGTCAGGAAGTAGCCGGCGCCGTTGCCCGGGTAGAGCCAGAGCCTGCCAGTGGCGTCCCGGGCGACCAGGTCGGTGATCCCGTCCTTGGTGAAGTCACTCAGCCGGGTGACGGCTGCAAGGCCCGGGGCGAGCCGGTCGCGCACGAACACGTCCGTCTTGGCGTTGGTGTCGCCGGCCACCAGGTTGCTCGCCCCCGATTCGAAGGCGACGTAGCGGCCGTCGCCGCTGATCGCCGGTCGCTCGCTGAGGTTGTTGCCCCGGGTTCCGTCGGTGGCGACGCTGACCCGGGTCGTGGCGCCGGTGACCCGGTCGCGCACCCACACGTCGTTGTTTGTGCCGTTCGGGTCGACCGCTACCGAGTCGAAGGCGATGTAGCGGCCGTCGGCGCTGAGCGCCGGAGAGCCGGTGTTGTCGTTGGCCCCGGTGCCGTCAAGGACCTGGGTCGTGGTGCCGGTGACCCGGTCGTGCACGTACACATTCCATAAGTCGCCAAGCAGGTCGAGAACCGAATAGAAGGCGACGTAGCGGCCATCGGCGCTGATCGCAGGAGAGTAGCTGCCGTCATCGGGATTGTGGGAGCCGGCAGGGACGCTGACCCGGGTGGTGGCGCCAGCGATCCGGTCGCGCACGAACACATCATGCGGGCCGGCGGCGCCGGCAACCAGGTTGCTTGCCGTCGAGTCGAAGGCGACGTAGCGGCCGTCGGCGCTGATCGCGACTTCGAGGTTGAGTGGACCGTCGATGCAGTTCTCGTTGGCCTGGGTGCCGTTGGTGGCGACGTTGACCCGGGTCGTGGAGCCGGTGACCCGGTCATGCACGAACACGTCGTCGCATCCGTTGGTGTCGCCGCCCACGAGGTTGTTCGCGGTCGAGGAGAAAGCGACGTAGCGACTGTCGGCGCTGATCGACGGTCGCTGGCTGTTGTTGTTGGCTTGGGCGCCGCCGGTGGCGACGCTGACCCGGGTCGTGGCGCCGGTGACCCGATCACGCACGAACACATCGTCTGTGCCATTGGTGTCGCCCGCTACCAGGTTGTTCGCCAGTGACTGGTAGGCGATGTAGCGGCCATCTGCACTGATCGCCGGGCTGCTGCTGACGCCGTTGGCCTGCGCGCCACCGGCGTCGACGCTGACCCGGGTGGTGTACCCGCTGACCTGGTCTCGCACGAACACGTCCTGAACGCCGTTGGTGTCACCGGCTACCAGGTTGCTTGCCGACGAGTCGAAGGCGACGTAGCGGCCATCGGCGCTGATCGCCGATTT
>DASVKO010000329.1:0-12707 GCA_036385355.1 Dermatophilaceae bacterium | reverse complement strand
CTGCCTCAGATCCTGGCCGGCCTGAAGGCCAGGAAACTGCTGCCGGAGACCCTCTCGCGCTTGCTCCGGGATTGACCTACCGTACTGCGGGTACCGATGCGATTCGAGCCTGATCGCCCGCCCGAGAGACTGGTGTGATGTGTTCTGTGCGTATTCTCGGTCAGCCCGGCTTGCCGGGGCCGCTGTCGCCGTTCTTCTGCTGAGCTCCTGCGCAGGCCAGCTCTCGGGGACTTCTGCGAGCCGGGGGCTGACGACCCCGTCACGACCGGTCGCTTCCGCCTCGTCGCCACCGAGCGCACCTGCCTCCGCAGCTGTTCGGGCGGCAGGTCCGGTCAACATCTATGACGGCGCCGGCGCCGGCAAGCTGTCCGCGACGGCGAAGCACGCCAGGAGCCTGGTCTACGTCCCCAACACCGTCTCTGACACGGTGCAGGTGATCGATCCCAGGACGTTCAGGGTGGTCGGCAGGTATCCCACCGGTCGCGAGCCTCAGCACGTCGTGCCGAGCTGGGACCTGAAGACGCTGTGGGTCAACGACGACCGTGGCAACGACCTGATCCCGATCAGCCCCGTCACCGGCAAGCCGGGCAGACGGGTTCACGTCGAGGACCCCTACAACCTGTACTTCACCCCTGATGGTGCTCATGCCCTCGTGATGGCCGAGCGGCTGCACCGCATCGACGTCCACAACCCGCGCACGATGGCTCTCGAACGTTCGCTGCCGGTGCCATGTAGCGGCGTCAACCACGCCGACTACGCCGCAGACCTGTCCTTCTTCGTGGCCAGCTGCGAGTTCAGCGGGAAGCTTCTCGTGATCGACCGTAACGCCACCAAGGTGATCAGGGTCATCGACCTCAACAGGATCACCACCCGCGGTGCCACCAGCGCGGGTATGGCGAGGCAGATGGGCGGGGCCAGGGCCAACCTGGGGCCGGGTGCCTCCGCGATGCCACAGGACGTGCGGCTCACCCCTGACGGCACCCGGTTCCTGGTGGCCGACATGTTGCGCAACGGGATCTGGGTGATCAGCTCCAGGACCCAGCGAGTTGAGCGCTTCATCCCCACCGGCAAGGGTGCCCACGGCATCTACCCGGACCGTCAGGGGAGGCGGATCTTCGTCAGCAACCGTGACGCGGGCTCCGTCTCGGTCCTGGACGCCTCCTCACTGGCTATCACGGCGACCTGGAAGATCCCCGGAGGCGGGTCGCCGGACATGGGCGGGGTCAGCGTGGACGGCTCGCGACTCTGGCTCTCCGGTCGTTACAACAGCGAGGTCTACGTCCTGGATACGACGACCGGCGCACTGGTCAGGCGGATAAGGGTCGATGCAGGCCCGCACGGCCTGCTGGTCTGGCCCCAGCCCGGCTCCTACTCCCTGGGCCACACCGGCAACATGCGATAGTCCCCAAGTCATCGACAAACCTCGGGCGGTGCCGGCCATGGGCACAGGCGCTAGTCGGCCGCAACGGCCAGAGCGGGGTTGGGCCGCGGGATCAGCGAGACCCTGTCACCGGGGTTGAACGTGGCCACGGCGTCGTTGTCGATCTGCGCCGAAACGGTCTCGCCGGCGTCGGTCACCGCATGCAGACTGCCCGTCGAGCCCAGGAAGCTCGCGGTCACCACCGTGGCATGGCCAGCCGGATCGGCTGCGACGGCAATGGACTCTGGACGGATCAGGACCAAAGCGTCCCCACGCTGCACTGAACCCGGCAGCAGGGGGACCGAGGTCCCCAGGAGGGCGGCGTGCCCGCCCTCGACGGTGGCCCGGAGCCGGTTCGTGAGACCGACGAAGTCGGCCACGAACGGGGTCGCCGGCCTGGCGTAGAGGTCGTGGGGTGAGGCCAGCTGCTCGAGGTTGCCCGCCCGCATGACGCCCACCCGGTCGGCCACAGCCAGTGCCTCTTCCTGGTCGTGGGTGACGAACAAGGTGGTGGTGCCGACCTCGAGCTGAATGCGGCGGATCTCGTCCCGGAGCTGTACCCGCACCTTCGCGTCCAGGGCGGACAGCGGCTCGTCGAGCAACAGAACCTGGGGCTCGATCGCCAGCGCGCGGGCCAGCGCGACTCGTTGCTGCTGTCCTCCGGACAGCTGGTGGGCATAGCGGTCAGCGTGGTCGGAGAGCTCCACGAGGTCCAGCATCTCGGAGGCGCGCTCGCGGCGGCGGGCGGACGGAATACGGCGGAGCTGCAGCCCGAACTCCACGTTCTGACGCGCCGTCATGTGGGGGAACAGGCTGTAGGCCTGGAACACCATCCCCATGTCACGTGCGCTGGTCGGCACCGAGGTGATGTCCCTGCCGCCGACCTCGACCCGTCCGGAGTCGGCGTCCTCCAGCCCGGCCAGCACCCGGAGTGCCGTGGTCTTGCCGCAGCCGGAGGGTCCGAGGAGTGCGACGAACTCGCCCGGAGCGATGTCCAGGGTGAGCCCGTCCAGGGCATGGATCGAGCCATAGGAGCGGCGCAGGTCGGACAACGTCACGGCCACTCCCTGACCGGTTCCGCCGCCGGGCACGGTGTCCGAGACCGGCAGGTGAGAGTGGGACATCAGTTCTCCTCGGGGCGACTTGACCGACGACCGGTGCCGACGAACGACATCGCGAACAGCACTAGGAAGGCAATGATCATGAACGCGAAGGCGGCCGCGATGGCCAGCGAGGCATCGCGTTTGCCGAGCTGGTTGATGGCCACCTGCAGGTTGTCGCGGCTGAACAACGAGGCGATGGTGAACTCACCCAGAACCAGGGCGACGGACAGGAATGACGCGGAGAGCACCGCGGTCCGCACGTTGGGCAGGATGATGCGCCACATGACTGTCGGCCAACCGGCGCCGAGCGAGAGGGCTGCCTCCGCAAGGGTTTTCACATCGATTGCGCTCAGGCCCGCGTCCAGCGCGCGATAGGCGTAGGGCAGGACGAGCACCACGTAGGCGAACGACAGCCACAGCGAGGACTCGCCCAGGAAGTACGAAACCCAGGCATAGACGGGGGCGAGGCCAACCACCAGCACGATGGCCGGAATCGTCAACGGCAGGAGACAGATGAACTCCACCGTCCGGCGCAGACCTGGCAGCCGGAGCCGGACCCAGGTCATCGTCGGGACCAGCATGACGAGCATGATCATCACTGTGAGCAGGACCAGGCCGGCAGAGGCCAGAACGCCCGCCTTCAGCTCGGGGTAGTCCGCATCGATGACGTTGAAGTCGAACAACGTGGCCCACGTGTCCAGCGTCCGGCCACCACCGGGGGCGCGGGTGGTGAACTCGACCATGCCCAGGAGGGGGAGAGCGAAGAACAGGCCGATCAGGCCCACGACGACCCGCCGGAAGATGGTCTGTCTGCGCCGGCGCGCTGCGCGCAGCTTCATCGGCCCAGCCATCTGGTCGTCCGCCGTTCGAGAACGACGTACAGGGTCATGACCACCGCGACGATGGCGACCATGCCCAGCGCCATGGCCTTGCCGACGTTCTCCTGACCAAGGATCACCTCGGAGCTGAGCGTTCCGCCGATCTGCAGGGGGATGATGGGGGAGCCCTGTGAGATCAGTGCCGCGGCCGTGGCGTACGCGCTGAAGGCGTTGGTGAACAGCAACAGCATTGCCCCGATGAAGGAGGGCGCGAGGATGGGGCCGGCGACATGGCGCCAGTAGTGCCAGGTGCTGCCGCCAAGTGACTCCGTCGCTTCGCGCCACTGTGGCCTCAGGCCCTCCACAGCGGGCAGGAACACGATGAGCATCAGGGGGATCTGGAAGTAAATGTAGACGAGGATCAGGCCCTTGTCCCAGTCGTAGAGCCAGGTGGTGCTTGCCAGGTCGATGCCGAAGTTCTTCAGCCAGAGGGTCAAGAATCCCTGGGTGCTGAAGGTGGCGATGAACGCGAAAGCCAGCGTCACGCCGCCGAACTGCGCGAGCACGCCGCACAAAGAGGTGACCATTCGCCGCAGGAGGCCGCCTGCTCGGGCGGTCGCCACGGCATACGTCAGTAGTGCCCCGAAGGCGGCGCCCAGGACCGCCGTGACCGCCGAGACGACGATCGAGTGGACGAAGGCGGACACGACCTGTGGCTGGGCCAGCGCTCTCAGGTTGCCCAGCGTCGGACGGCTGCTGCCGTCCAGAAAGGCGCCGACCACGACGACCAGGGTCGGTATCGCCAGGAAGATCGCGGTATAGGTGAAGAAAGGCAGTACGCCGAGCAGGGCGCCCACCGGTTTGCGACCGGTGGGCGCCCTGCTGCTCGGTGGCTCAGCCAATGGCCTTGGCCCAGTTGGCCGTCAGATAGGCGTTGGCCTTGTCGTTCTGTTCCTTGGTCAGGAACAGCGGCGTGCCCACGGCCTTGGGCAGTGCGGCGTAGGCGGTCTTGTCGATCGTTCCCGCTGCGACCATGGTCTTCTCGAGCACCGGTCGTGCGCCGCCCTTGAGCCAGAGGTTCTGACCCTCGTCGGAGTAGAGGTACTCCTCCCACAGGCGGGCCGCTGCCGGGTGGGGGGCGTCCTTGCTGATCGCCTGCACGTAGTAGCCGCCGACCACAGCACCGGCCGGGATGAAGGTCTGCCAGTTCATCTTGCCCTTGAGCTTCTTGCCCTGCGCGACGTTCAGGTAGTCCCAGTCGAAGACGACCGGCGTCTGGCCCGACTCGATGGTGGCGCCCGTGGGGTCGACCGGCAAGAAGTTGCCGGCCTTCTTGAGCGTCGCGAAGAAGTCGACTCCCTTGCTGATGTCGTTGGGCGTTCCGCCCTGGGCCAGGGCTGTCATGACGACGCCGCTGAACCCGGCGCCCGCCTTGGTGGGGTCGCCGTTGAGGGCGACCTTGCCCTTGTATGCCGGCTTGAGCAGGTCCGCGACCGTCTTCGGCGCCGGGACCTTGCCGGCGTCGTAGCCGATGCTCATGTAGCCGCCGTAGTCGCTGACGCCGCGGCCGTCCGCGGCCTTCAGCAGGGCGGGAATGTCGTTGAACCTGGCCACTTTGTAGGGGGCGAACATGGCGATGTTGGCGCTGGCCACCGTACCGCCGAGGTCGAAGACATCAGGTGCCTTGGACTGGCCCTTGAGGTTCTTGGCCGCGGTGATCTCGTCGGCGCTCGAGGCGTCAGGCTGCGCGCTGTTGACCTTGAGACCGTACTTGGCCTCGAAACCCTTGATGATCTCGCCGTAGTTGGCCCAGTCCGGCGGAAGGGCGATGACGTTAAGCGTCCCCTCCTTCTTGGCTGCCTCGACCAGTGCGGCCATCCCGCCGAGGTCCTGGGCCGATGTCGCGGACGATGCCTTCACGCCTCCGGGGCTGGGGCTGTCGGAGGTCTTGGCAGGCGGGGAACAAGCGGCAATGCCGATCAGGGTGACCACGGCGAGTGCCGCAACACCAGTTCGTCGAGCCATGCGTGTCTTCACTTCGGACCTCCGGGTTGGCGTGAGACCTACGCAGGCAGATTACCGGTGAGTTGCCCCGGTCGGGAATCTCCGACGCGCGGGTGTTGATCAACCGCACGATTTCGGGACGCAAACGCAGGGTAACTGCGGTGATCCGCCCTGCAGTGCGTCAGCCCGTTGCCCGTCGGGTGGTTGGATGGGGCACGTGAAAGACCGCGAAACGTCAGTTGTCATCCTCGGTGGTGGCCCCGGAGGGTACGAGGCGGCGCTGGTCGCAGCACATCTCGGGGCGTCCGTGACCGTCGTCGAACGTGACGGGCTTGGTGGTGCCGCCGTCCTGACCGACTGCGTACCGAGCAAGACCCTGATCTCCACGTCGCACTCCCTGTCCCGCATCGAGGTCTCCGGCGGGCTCGGAGTTCGCTTCGCCGGAGTGAAGAGCGGGCATGAGCCCGTGGCCGATCTCGGCGCTGTCAACGAGCGCATCCTCGACCTGGCAGGGGCGCAGAGCCGCGACATCAGGGAGCGGCTCGAGACCGTTGGCGTGCGAGTGTGCCCGGGTATCGGGCGGCTGGTCTCACCCTCAAGGGTGTCCATGGAGCTCGATTCCGGAACCACCCAGGAGGTGGAGGCGGACGTCATCCTGGTAGCGACCGGCGCGACCCCCCGCGTCATGGACTCAGCGCTGCCCGACGGGGAACGGATCCTGACGTGGCAACAGCTCTACGCGCTGACCGAGGTCCCCAAACGGCTCATCGTCGTTGGTTCGGGGGTGACCGGGGCGGAGCTCGCAGACGCCTATCTCGGGCTTGGCAGCGAAGTGGTCCTGGTCTCATCGCGTGACCGGGTGCTCCCGGGTGAGGACGCCGACGCGGCGACCGTGATCGAGAACGTCTTCCGCCGGCGCGGCATGCAGGTGATGAACCGCTCCCGTGCGGCCGGTGCCAGACGGGTGGGCGATGGCGTGCTCGTCACGCTTGAGGATGGTCGTGAGATCTCCGGCTCGCACGTGCTGCTGGCCGTGGGATCGATCCCGCAGACCCAGGGCATGGGGCTTGCCGAGGCAGGCGTTGCGCTGACCGACTCCGGACACATCCGTGTCGACCGGGTCTCGCGCACCTCCGTGCGGGGCGTGTATGCCGCGGGTGACTGCACCGGGGTACTTCCCCTCGCGTCCGTGGCGGCTATGCAGGGTCGCCTCGCGATGTCGCATGCGCTGGGGGACACGGTGGCTCCGCTGCAGCTGCGAGTCGTCAGCGCCAACATCTTCACCGACCCCGAGATCTCGACGGTCGGGTACTCCCAGAAGGACATCGACGAGGGGCGGGTCGACGCCCGAACGGTGATGCTGCCGCTCTCGACCAACCCCCGGGCCAAGATGCAGAACGCGCAGGACGGGTTCGTCAAGCTCTTTGCCGCCGTGGGCAGCGACTCGATCGTCGGCGGGGTCGTGGTGGCCCCGCAGGCCTCCGAGCTGATCTTCCCCATCGCCCTCGCGGTTCAGCACCGCCTCACGGTGGACCAGATAGCCAGCACGATCACGATCTATCCGTCGCTGTCAGGCTCGATCGCCGAGGCGGCGCGGCGCCTGCACTCCAGCGACTAGCCCCGCGATCGCTGGTCCCTCGCTCGCGGGGCCCCTTGACTGGTCAGTCCTTGCCTGGTCAGTCCTCGGCTGTTCAGTCCTTGATCTCGGCGAGGACGAGGCCGTTGGCCACGGTCAGTCCCACGGTGGCCGTCAGACCGGTGATGGTGCCGGCCTTGTGCGCGTTGATTGGTTGCTCCATCTTCATGGCCTCGAGGACGACCACGAGCTCGCCGATCTCGACGACCTGGCCCTCCTCGACCGCGATCTTGACGATTGTTCCCTGCATGGGTGAGGTCAGGGCGTCACCCGAGGCAGCGGCTCCGGCCTTGCTGCCACCGGATCTCTTGGGCGCCTTCTTCTTCGCCGAGCCACCCCCGCCACCGAACTTCAGCCCCTCGGGCAGGATCACCTCGAGGCGCTTGCCCCCGACCTCGACGACCACGCGGCGTCGTTCCTCGGCCTCTTCAGGAGCGTCGGCCACGACCCCGTCGTAGGCGGGGATGTCGTTGACGAACTCCGTCTCGATCCAGCGGGTGTGCACCGTGAAGGGCCCACGGGGATTCTTGGGCGCGAAGGCATCGTTGGCCACGACCGCCCGGTGGAACGGCAGAACGGTGGGCATGCCCTCGATGACGAACTCGTCCAACGCCCGGCGCGCACGATCCAGGGCCTGGGCCCGGTCCTTGCCGGTGATGATGAGCTTGGCCAGCATCGAGTCGAAGGCTCCTCCGATGACGTCGCCTGACTCGACGCCTGAGTCCAGCCGCACTCCGGGACCGGACGGCGGGCGGAAGCTCGTGACGACGCCCGGTGCGGGCAGGAAGTTGCGGCCGGCGTCCTCGCCGTTGATCCGGAACTCGATCGAGTGACCCGTCGGGGCGGGGTCGGCGTAGCCGAGCGCCTCTCCGCTGGCGATTCGGAACTGCTCCCGGACCAGGTCGATCCCGGTGACCTCTTCGGTGACCGGGTGCTCCACCTGCAGCCGGGTGTTGACCTCCAGGAAGGAGATGACGCCATCCTGGCCCACGAGGAACTCGCAGGTGCCGGCGCCGCGGTACTTGGCCTCTTTCAGGATGGCTTTGGAGGCGCGGACCATCTCGGCGTTCTGCTGACGGGACAGGAACGGCGCGGGTGCCTCCTCGACCAGCTTCTGGTGCCGCCGCTGAAGCGAGCAGTCGCGGGTTGACACCACCACGACGTTGCCGTGGTCGTCGGCCAGGCACTGGGTCTCGACGTGGCGGGGCTTGTCGAGGTAGCGCTCGACGAAGCACTCGCCGCGACCGAAGGCTGAGATCGCCTCGCGAGTGGCGGAGTCGAACAGCTCGGGGATCTGCTGGATGGTGCGGGCGACTTTCATCCCGCGGCCCCCACCGCCGAAGACGGCTTTGATGGCGACCGGGAGTCCATGCTTCTTGGCGAACGCCACGATCTCGTCGCTGCTCTCGACCGGGTCGGAGGTTCCGGGCACCAGCGGTGCGTTGGCCCGGGCCGCGATGTGCCGGGCCTTGACCTTGTCGCCCAGCGAGTCGATCGCTTCCGGGGAGGGGCCGATCCAGATCAGCCCGGCGTCCAGGACTGCCTGGGCGAAGGAGGCGTTCTCAGCCAGGAAGCCGTAGCCGGGATGGACTGCGTCGGCGCCGGACTTGGCTGCAACATCCAGCAGCTTCTCCTGCACCAGGTACGAGTCGCCCGGAGTCGTGCCGCCAAGGGAGTAAGCCTCGTCGGCGACCTTGACGTGCAACGCATCACGGTCCGGATCCGCATAGACGGCGACGGAGACGATTCCGCTGTCCTTGCATGCGCGAGCGATCCGGACAGCGATCTCGCCTCGGTTTGCGATCAGTACTTTACGGATGGGCGCCATTTGCGGAGCCTAGCGTGTGATGTGGGGTCTGTTGAGGTGACCTGTGCCACCCAGCGAGCGTCCGGGTCGGTCATCAACGTGATCTGGAACCATCGCAGGAACTCGCCGGAAGGGGTCACGCGCCTCCGTCCGCGGGCGTGGAGCGGGTAGCCGAGCCCGGTTGCTGCCCCTGCTGGCCCAGCAGCTCCAGGTCGCTCTGACAGCGACGCTCGAACTCGTCCAGCTCGCGCAGCGCGTCCTCGATGTCCCGGCGCCGTTGCTCCAGGTGGCCGCGCCGTTCGTGCAGCTGGTCCAGCACATAGCGCAGCTGACTCGCCTGGCCGGTCGGCTCGTCATACAGGTCGATGATCGTGCGGATCTCCTCGAGCGGGAAGCCGAGTCGTCTGCCGCGCAGGATCAAGTTCAGCCGGGTGCGTTCGCGACGGTGGTAGATGCGCGCAGTCCCGCGTCGCTCGGGGGAGATGAGGTTGAGCTCCTCGTAGTGGCGAACGGTGCGATGGGTGATGGCGAACTCGTCGGCGACCTGCGCGATCGTCCAGGTCATCGAGTCGTTCGCCGTTCCCGCATCGCCAGCTGAATCCGTCCTTGTCATGTCAGTCAGGATGCTCTACCTTTACGTTGACGTCAACGTCAAGCAGGCTGTCAGCAACACTCTCCGCATTTCCCGGCGCCGACGAAGGGCCCACCACCTCATGTTCGAGCTCAGCAAGGACCACGAAGACTTCCGCGCCGTCGTACGCGAGTTTGCCGAGGCGGAGGTGGCTCCGCACATCGCCAAGTGGGACCGCGAGGAGCATTTTCCGGCCGACCTGATCCCCAAGATGGGTGACCTCGGGCTGTTCGGCCTGGTCGTGCCGGAGGAGTTCGGGGGCGCGGACCCCGGAGACGGAGCGTTCACGTTCCTGTGTGTTGCTATCGAGGAGCTGGGCCGGGTCGACCAGTCCATCGGGATCACGCTGTCGGCCGGTGTCGGGCTCGGCATCAACCCGATCCTCACCTACGGCTCCCAGGAGCAGAAGGAGCGCTGGCTGCCCGACCTCGTCTCCGGTCACGCGCTCGCGGCCTTCGGCCTGACCGAGTCCGAGGCTGGTTCGGACGCCGGCGCCACCCGCACCAGGGCCCGCCTCGAGGGCGACGAGTGGGTGGTCAACGGCTCCAAGGCTTTCATCACGAACAGCGGAACGGACCTCACCTCCGTCGTGACGGTCACCGCGCGAACCGGCGAGAACCCTGACGGCTCTGCCCAGATCAGCGCGATCCTGGTCCCTTCCGGCACTCCGGGGTTCGCCGTCGAGGCGCCGTACCACAAGCTGGGCTGGCATGTCTCCGACACCCACGGCCTGCTGTTCGACAACTGCCGCGTACCGGCCGAGAACCTGCTCGGCGAGCAGGGGGCCGGCTACAGGCAGTTCCTCAAGACCCTTGATGACGGACGCATCGCCATCAGCGCGCTCGCGGTCGGGCTGGCCCAGGCCTGCCTCGAGCTGGCTGCGGGCTACGCGAAGACACGCGTCGCCTTCGGCCGGCCCATCGGGGTCAACCAGGGCGTCTCCTTCGAGATCGCCGACCTGGCGGTGATGGTCGAGGCCGCCCGTCTGCTCACCTACAAGGCAGCCTGGCTCAAGGACGAGCTGCACGCCGGGCGTCGCTCCGTCAGGGAGGTCAAGCAGGCCGCCGCAGTGGCCAAGCTCTACTCGACCGAGGCGGCGGTCACGGCCACCCGGATCGCCACCCAGGTCTTCGGCGGCAACGGTTTCATGGAGGACTTCGCCGTGGCCCGCTTCTACCGAGATGCCAAGATCCTCGAGATCGGCGAGGGTACGAGTGAAGTCCAGCGCATGGTCATCGCGCGTGGCCTCGGTCTGCCCAGCGCCTGATCCCTTCGATACCCACGGTCACATCCTCAGATGCACGTGAACAGATGCCAGGAGATGTCGGTATGACGGACGTCCAATCCCAGCCGCAACCATCCTTCGCCGGGCCCACCGCGGGTGGCGACCCGCGGGTCGCGGACGTGCGCAGGCGCCTTCAGGCCGCGCACGATGCGTCGGCGGTGCCACCAGAGAAGGCCGCGGCCAAGCTGGCGTCGCAGAACAAGCTCTACGTGCGTGACCGCATCTCGTTGCTGTTCGATGAGGGCTCCTTCGTCGAGGACGGGCGCTACGCCAACGCGATGGCAGCCGGCCTGCCCGCCGACGGCGTCGTCACCGGACGAGGGACCGTGGAGGGCCGTCCGGCGATCGTGGTGGCCAACGACCCGACGGTCAAGGCCGGGTCGTGGGGCGCCCGCACGGTGGAGAAGATCATTCGGGCCACCGAGATGGCCTTGCGCGAAGAGCTCCCCATCTTCTGGTTCATCGACTCCGCGGGCGCGCGCATCACCGACCAGGTTGATCTCTTCCCGGGCCGCCGCGGGGCGGGACGGATCTTCCACAACCAGGTGGCGCTCTCGGGCAAGGTCCCGCAGATCTGCTGCCTCTTCGGTCCCTCGGCCGCTGGTGGCGCCTACATCCCGGCCTTCACCGACATCGTGATCATGGTCGACGGCAACGCCTCCATGTACCTCGGCAGCCCGCGAATGGCCGAGATGGTGGTGGGCGAGAAGGTCTCCCTGGAAGACATGGGCGGCGCGCGGATGCACTGCACCGTGTCCGGATGTGGCGACCTGCTGGCATCCGACGACGCCGACGCGATCGATCTGGCCAGGCTCTACTTCTCCTACGTGCCCTCGAACTGGCGGGGCGAGGTCCCTTCCTATGTCAGCGAGGAGCCGTCCTGCCCGCTGACCCGCTCTACCGTTCCCGAGATCGAGAGCCAGCCCTTCGACATCCACGAGTTCATCGAAGGGCTGGTTGACGACGACTCGTTCTTCGAGCTCAAACCCCTGTATGCCGCCGAGCTCGTCACCGGGTTCGCCCGGATGGCGGGGACGACCGTGGGCGTGGTGGCCAACAACTCTGCGGTCAAGGGTGGGGTGCTGTTCGTTGACAGCGCGGACAAGGCGGCCCGGTTCATCTGGCTGTGCGATGCCTTCTCGATCCCGTTGATCTATCTGGCCGACGTCCCTGGCTTCATGATCGGTTCGGAGGTCGAGCGGGCCGGCATCATCCGGCACGGCGCCAAGATGATCACCGCCGTGTCGGAGGCAACGGTTCCGCAGTTCTCGGTCATCGTGCGAAAGGCCTATGGCGCCGGCCTCTACGCGATGGCCGGCCCGGGCTTCGGTCCGGATGCGACCCTGGCGCTACCCACCGCACGTATCGCGGTGATGGGTCCGGAGGCAGCCGTCAATGCCGTCTACGCGAACAAGATCGGTGAGATCGCGGACCCTGCCGAGAGAGAACAGTTCGTGCAGGACAAGCGTCGCGACTATGAACGGGACGTTGACCTGGAGCGTCTCGCCGCCGACCTCGTGCTGGACGCCATCATCGAGGCCGACGTACTGCGGGCAGAGCTGGTGCGCCGGCTGGCCTACGCGGCGCGTCGTGACCGCACCTTCAGCCAGCGTCGCAGGGGAGTGCCACCGGTCTGAGCCCGCCGTCCGCGCTGCGGCCCAACCCCGTTGAAGCAGTGCGGATCCCGACGTGTTCGGTCATCCCTGGCCGTGGTCCTGCGGGTCAGCAGCCAGCGGTCAACTGCCACACCAAATCGATGCTAAAGTCGTCCACGGCCCACCAGCCAAGCCACGCAAATCTTCGCCGGTCTTCGGATCGGCAGTCGATTTGACTGGCGAGGCGGGTCAGAGTAAGTTTGTATGGTTGCCCCGGTGCGACACTGGAAAGTGTTGTGTTGGTGTGCGTCCGATTCTTGAGAACTCAACAGCGTGCCAAAAATCGATGCCAAGTTTGATCTCGGTTTTGTTTGGTGGCCTTTCGGGGTTGCTGGGTGGATCGGGTTT
>DASVKO010000328.1:0-50563 GCA_036385355.1 Dermatophilaceae bacterium | reverse complement strand
CACCTCGCCGGTCTATCTCGTCAGCTTCATCACCAGTGAGGGCCTGTTCATAGCCCAGCTGTCCGCAGCCGCACTGGTGGTGTCCATCCCCGTGATCCTCGTCGGCTGGGTGGCCCAGGACAAGCTCGTCCAGGGTCTGTCCCTCGGCGCGGTGAAGTAGAAGCAGAGGAGTTCTTATGAGCACCATGATCCGCGTCGTCGCCGAGCAGATCGGCCGGGTGGGGGTGAGCGAGGTGTCGGTGCCCGCGCCGGGCCCGGGCCAGGTCCTGGTCCGCACCGCCCTGGCCGGGATCTGCGGCTCGGACACCCACGCGGTGGCCGGCCATCACCCGTTGCTGTCCCCTCCGTACTACCCGGGACATGAGGCGACCGGAACGGTTGCCGAGGTCGGGTCCGGGGTGACCTTCCCGGCAGTGGGCCAGCGGGTGATCCTCAAGCCCAACGTCTCCTGCGGTGAGTGCATGAACTGTCGGGCCGGCCGGACCAACACCTGCCAGGAGCTGCGCTGGATCGGCTGCGATCCCTCCGGCGCCCTCCCCGGCGCGATGGCTGACTATCTGCTGGCACCCGCAGGCAACCTGTACGCCGTTCCCGACGAGGTCACCGACCGGCAGGCGGTGCTGGTCGAGTGCCTGGCCACCGGTGTCCATGCGGCTCGTATCGCCGGTGACCTCACCGGCGCGCGGGTGGTGGTGCTGGGGGCCGGCACGATCGGGCTGTTCGCCGTGCTGGCTGCCCGCCGGGCCGGGGCCGGCACCATCGTGGTGACCGACCTCGACCCCGACAAGCGCGACCGCGCCCTGCGCCACGGGGCCGATGTCGCGGTGGATGCCGCCGCGCCCGGCTTCGCCGACGACGTCCGGGCCGGGGTGGGCGGCCCGGCCGACGTCGTCTTCGACTGTGTGGCCAACGAGTACTCCGTGCCGCAGGCCGTGTCGGTGCTGCGTCGCTCCGGGACGCTGCTGGTGGTGGGGGTGCCGCCGCGCGACTTCGCGATCCCGATGCCGCTGGTGCAGGACTGGGAGCTGCGGGTCCAGGGCTGTGCCAACTACACCGAGGAGGACATCGTCACCGCGCTCGGGATGGCCCGGGATCTTCCCGAGGAGGAGATCATCTCCGACCGGTTTGCGTTCGCGCAGGCGGCTGAGGCTTTTGAGCTGGCCGCGCGAAACACCTCGGGCAAGGTCGTCGTCGGACCTGGCGGGGGTCACTGATGCGTGCCGTCGAGCTGACCGGCCCGGGGCAGCACCACCTCGTGGAGCTGCCCGACCCGACGCCGGGGCCGGACGAGATCGTCATCGACGTCGAGTCCTCGGGGGTCTGCGGCACCGACCTGCGGATCGTCCAGGGGGACTACGGGCACATCTCGTTCCCGCTGGTCATCGGTCACGAGTTCGGGGGCCACGTGAGCGCGGTGGGGGAGCGGGTGACCGGTTTCGCGCCCGGTGACCTGGTGGGCGCCGACCCCAACGCCTACTGCGGGCAGTGCGAGTGGTGCCGTCGCCGGGCCTACAACCTGTGCGAGCACTGGGCCGCCATCGGTATCACCCGGACGGGGGCCCTGGCCGAGAAGGTGGCCGTGTCAGCAGCCCTGGCGGTGCGCCTGCCCGATGTGCTGGATGCCGAGACGGCCGCCCTCATCGAACCCCTCTCGTGCGTCCTGCACGCCATGGAACGGGGGCAGGTCGAGGGGGACCGCACGATGCTGGTGTACGGCGCGGGTGCCATCGGGCTGATGGCCCTGGTGACGGCCCGGGCCCGCGGCCTGGCTGTCTGCGTGGTCGAGCCGCACGAGCGGCGGCAGGCCCGTGCGCTGGACCTTGGCGCCGTCGCCAGCTCCGGTGATGTTGCGGGGCTCGGCACCGGCGAGCAGTTCGACTACGTCCTGGATGCCTCCGGAGCGCTGCCCGCCATCAGCGACGGGCTGGGCCGGCTGCGCAAGCGCGGCACCTTCATCCAGATGGGGGTGGCTCCCACCGCGGCCGTCCTGCCCTACTCCCCGTACGACCTCTACGAGAAGGAGTGGCGCATCATCGGCTCCAACTCGGTCGCCGACTGCTACCAGCTGGCCGCCGAGACCATGCCGTCCATCGTCGACGACATGCGAAGCCTGATCACCCATCGCGTCAGCCTCGAGGACTTCGACGAGGCAGTCGCGGCGATGGCGAGCCCCGATGCCATCAAGGTGCATCTCCGACCGTCCCCCGCGAACTCAGGAAATGGGCAATGAGAACCACCGATCTCGGAAAGCTGCGCAGTCTCGCCTCCTGCGCCGACAGCGACGGGTTCTTCACCGTGCTCGCCGTCGACCACCCGGTGTCCTTCATCCTCGGGCGCAAGGACCCGGCTGTTGCCGACGACCCGGACAGCAGAGCCCGTGCGGTGATGGCCAAGTGGCAGCTCACCCGGGCGCTGGCGCCGCACGCCAGCGCCCTGCTGACCGATCCCGACCTGGGGCTGGCCGCGGCACTGGCCACGGGCGCCCTGCCGGGCCGGGTCGGCCTCATCATGTGCGCCGAGGCCGAGGGCTACCAGAGTGTCGCTGACGCTCATACGGTCACCGAGCTGTGTCCCGGCTGGGACGCCCGCAAGATCCGGCTGGCCGGCGGTGACGGGCTGAAGCTGCTGTGGCGATACCGCGGCGAGGTGCCGGAGGCAGCAGCGCACCGCGACCTCGTACGCCGGGTGGCCGACGAGTGCGCCGCCGTGTCGCTGCCGCTGATCGTGGAGCCCATCTGGGTGCCGCTGGAGGGAGAGGCCCTGGACGATCCGCAGGTGCGGGCGAAGCGGGTCCGGGGTGTGGTCGATGCGGCCGTGCTCGCCCAGGAGCTCGGGGCCGACCTGGTCAAGACCGAGTTCCCCGGGTGGGTCGGCACCGACCAGGAGCGCGAGGTCGGGTCGGCAGCCTGCGCCGAGATCGACGCCTCTCTGGACGTGCCGTGGCTGTTGCTGTCGGCCGGGGTGACCTTTGAGCAGTTCATGGTGCAGACCGAGATCGCAGCCAAGGAGGGGTCGGCCGGTTTCATCGCCGGACGCGCGGTGTGGGACATGGCCGGCGCCGAAGACGCCCAGGCTCGTGAGGCAGGCATCGGCGTCGCAGCCGGGCGGCTGGCCCGGCTCACCGCCGTGGTGCACGCCCATGGCCGTCCGTGGCGGATCACCGGCGATGCCGACAGCGCGCTGCACGACTACCCGCCCGGTTGGTACTCCGACTGGCACAACATCCAGGAAAGAAGTCTCAGATGACTGACAACGCAGTGACGGCAGACAAGACGCTGGGCCAGGACCTCACCGGTCGACTGGCCGTGGTGACCGGCGGAGCGCAGGGGATCGGACGATCCATCGTCGAGGCGCTGGCGGAGGCCGGGGCGAGGCTGGTGATCGCCGACCTCAACCCCGAGACCGGGGCACAGGCCGCGGCCGAGCTGGGTGCGGAGTTCGTCCGGATCGACGTCACCTCGCCGGCCTCGGTGAGCGAGGTCGTGACCGGCCTGGTCAGCGCTCACGGCGCCATCGACATCTGGGTGAACAACGCGGGTATCTGCCGGAACGCCGCCGGGGAGGAGATGCTGGACGAGGACTGGCGGGCCGTCATGGCGGTCAACCTGGACGGCACCTTCTACTGCTGCCGCGAGGTCGGCCGGCACATGCTGGCACGAGGCAGCGGCGCCATCGTCAACATCGCCTCCATGTCCGGGGTGGTCTCCAACCATCCGCAGCCCCAGGTGGCCTACAACGCCTCCAAGGCCGCCGTCATCATGGTCACGAAGTCGCTGGCCGGCGAATGGGGCCCGCGCGGCGTCCGGATCAACTCGGTCTCGCCGGGCTACACCGCCACCGCCATCCTCGACCAGGTGATCGAGCAGCAACCGGACTGGACCGACACCTGGTTCCGGGAGACTCCGATGGGTCGCCCCGCCCGGACCGACGAGGTTGCCGCGGTCGTCCGTTTTCTCGCCTCCGACGCCGCCAGCTTCATGACGGGCAGCAACGTGGTCGTGGACGGCGGCTACACCTGCTGGTGAGTCTGCAGGGGACCGGAAGGGGACAGTGCGTGGACAGGCGCGAGGCCAGCCTCGGCATCGACCCGGGGACCAGCGGGGTCAAGGTGGCCGATGTGCTGGGACGTCCGGTTCGGCGTTGTCGCACCGAGAATGTCACCGCCCTCGGGGCGGCCCGGCTGGGCTGGTTGACCCTTGGCCATGAGCTCACCGGGGCGGGGATGGAGCTGGAGGACGCCGTTGCCCCGAGCGGGACCTTTGACTACGGGCCTCGATGTGATCGTTTCCAGCATCTCACCAAGGAGCTGGCGGGCTGACCCACCGGGCCGACCGGTGCGGAAGGGCCCGTGACGGGCCAGAAGGCAGGAGTGGATATGTCGTTGTTCATCGGTGTCGACATCGGGACGTCGAGCAGCAAGGGGGTGCTCGTCAACGGGTCCGGAGAGGTGCTCAGCCAGGCGGTCCGCTCGCACGAGGTGTCCAGGCCTCATCCGGGGTGGGTCGAGATGGGGGCTGACATCTGGTGGGAGGAGTGCGTCGCCATCATGTCCGAGCTGGTTGCTGCCGCTCCCGGGCCGGTGGATGCCGTGGGGGTCAGTGGCATGGGTCCTTGCGTACTGGTCACCGACCAGCGGATGACACCCTTGCGCCCGGCCATCCTGTACGGGGTGGACACCCGGGCCACGGCTCAGATCGAGGCCCTGGACGCCGAGCTCGGTCGCGACGAGGTGCTGGCCCGTTGCGGCTCGGCCCTGTCCACCCAGGCCGTGGGCCCCAAGCTCGAGTGGATCGCCGAGCACGAGCCCGAGGTGTTCCGCCGCGCCCGCCGGTTCTTCATGCCCAGCAGCTGGCTGGCGTACTGCCTGACCGGGGCCTATCTTCTCGACCACCAGTCGGCGAGCCAGGCCACGCCTCTCTACGACACCCACGCCCGCGACTGGTATGCGCCGTGGGCGGAGCGGATCGCTCCCGAGATCGAACAGCCCCCGTTGAAATGGGCCACCGAGGTGGCCGGGACGGTTCACGAGGAGGCGGCCGCGCGCACCGGGCTGGCGGTTGGCACCCCTGTCATCACCGGCACCATCGACGCCTGGTCGGAGGCGATCAGTGTCGACGCCCACAACGTCGGCGACCTGATGCTCATGTACGGCACGACGATGTTCATGGTGAACACGGTCGCCGTGCCGCTGACCCACCCTGCCCTGTGGGGCACGGTGGGCGCCCTGCCCGACACCCGCAACCTGGCGGCCGGGATGGCGACCTCCGGAGCGATCACCAGCTGGCTTCGCGACCTGTTCGGCAGGCCGGACTACGTCGAGCTGCTGCGCCTGGCCGACGAGTCGGGACCGGGCGCCCGCGGCCTGCTCTGCCTGCCCTACTTCGCGGGGGAGCGCACCCCGGTCGCTGACCCGGACGCGCGCGGCATCTTCGCCGGGCTGACGGTCTCGCACACCCGCGGCGACCTCTACCGGGCCGCCCTGGAGTCGACCGCGATGGGGGTCCGCCACAACATCGAGACCTTCCGGGCCGCCGGTGGGCAGATCGATCGCGTGGTCGCCGTCGGCGGCGGAGCCCAGGGCGACCTGTGGACCCAGATCGTCAGTGACGTGACCGGCGTGGAGCAGGTCATCCCCGCCCAGACGATCGGGGCGAGCTACGGGGCGGCATTTCTCGCCGCAGCCAGTGTCCTGGACGTGGCCATCGGCACCTGGAACCCCACGGCCCGGATCTGCCGGCCCAACCCGCAGACCCGTGACAACTACGAGGAGCTCTACGGGCTGTACCGGGCCTTGTACCCCGCCACCCGTGACATCAGCCACACCCTGGCCCGGCGCCAGCGCGAGCTGTCGGCCGGGGCGGCCCAGGGCGCCGCGGCCGGGACGACCGCGGGCAACACCCACAGCACCGATACTCAGAACACCGTGAACGAGGCAACGTCATGACCGACTTCGCAGGGCGCAGGATCCTCGTGACGGGCGCCACCGGCGGCATCGGCGGCGCCACCGTGCACCGCCTGGTCAGCCAGGGAGCCGAGGTGGTCGCCGGCGGCCGGTCCGTGCAGAAGCTGGAGGCGCTGGCGTCCGCCACGGGCGCGCGGCCGGTGCCCTTCGACCTCACCTCCGAGGACAGCATCCGGGAAGCGGTGGAGGGGCTCGAGCTGTGGGGAGTGGTGAACTGTGGTGGCTGGGGCGGGAAGATCGCCACCCCCCAGGACACCGACATCGACATCTTCGACAAGGTGATGAGCATCAATGCCCGGGGCAGCCTGCTGGTGATCAAGTACGCCTCGCGCTCCATGATCGCCTCCGGACATGGCGGCTCCATCGTCAACGTCTCCAGCCAGGCCGGCCTGGTGGCGCTCAACGGGCACGTCTCCTACGGTTCGTCCAAGGCTGCGCTCGACAACATCACCAGGGTGTGCGCCCTGGAGCTGGGCGAATACAACATCCGGGTCAACAGCGTCAACCCGACCGTCGTGATGAGCGAGATGTCGAGGAGGTACTGGGGTCAACCGGAGATCAGCGAGCCCTTCCTGGCACAGATGCCCCTGCACCGGTGGGCCACCGCGGACGAGATCGCCGGGCCGATCGCCTTCCTGCTGGGTGACGATGCCGCGATGATCACCGGGGTGTCGTTGCCCATCGACGGCGGATACACGAACCGCTGAGGGGAGTGGGCATCACGACTCACTGAAGTCAGTGAAGTCAGTGAAGTCAGTGAAGTCAGTGAAAGTCAGTGGAGTCAGTGGACTGGTAGATGCTCCGGATCCGGGAGCTGCGCGGGATGTGGTGACCTCGCCGGATCCGCCGGATCTGGTCGATAGGCCGGGTCCGGGTGGCGCAGGATGTGGGCGTTCCGGAGGTCGAGCACGCTCTCGTCGTACCGGATGCCGCGCAGATCGGCCACCACCACGTGGGCCCGGGTGCGCAGCCCCCGTTCGCCGACGCCGACGGTCCACCCGATCCCGGCGGCCAGGGCTGAGGTCACGCCCGCCTCGGCGTCCTCGAACACCACGCCCCGGGCCGGCGCGATCCCCAGCCGCTCGGCCCCGATGCGATACGGGTCCGGTGCAGGCTTTCCCCGGCGCACGTCCCGGGCTGTCACCAGGCCCTCAGGGCACGGGAGCCCTGCCGCCCTCAACCTCGCACGGGCGACCGCCGGGACCGCGGAGGTGACGACTGTCCAGCTTCCCTGCGGCAACAGGGGCAACAGCTCCGCAGCGCCGGGAATCGCGCGGACCATCGGGGCCGTGTCGATCTCGAGCTGCATCAGAGCCTGGACGGCGCGAGCGAGGTCCCGCGCCGGAACGAGCTCGGCAACGGTGTCGCCAGGCGGGCGCCCATGGGTGATGTCGCGGGCGAAGTCGAAGCCGGGCGCGTACTCCGCCGCCCAGCTGTTCCACGCTTGCGCGGCCGCCTCATCGGAGTCGACGAGCACGCCGTCGCAGTCGAAGAGCAGGCCATCTGCCGGTATCACGGGTGCCGCCTTGGCTTAGGGGGAGCGCGGTCGATGCAGTGACCGTCAGCACCCTCAAGGCTACCGCCGGCGCCAGGGCACGGGACACGCGCACCAGGACGTGGGGGATCCGACCGTGGCTTGCGAGGTAACCCAGAATTGACGAAGAGTGTGTGTCCCGTTCACCGGTCCCCGCCTGCAACGGGAGAGACTGCTGAGACGATCTGAGCACCGGTCCTCATTGCTTATACGTTGAAGCCCGTCTCCCGACGCATCGATCGGGTGTCTGGTGTCTGTCGAGGTGGGGGGACTGCGTGTTAGGGTTAGGCAGGCGTTGGCTGGTTCGGCGACGTGGTCGGCATACCCCTGGGGTGGCCGGGGTCGCTGAGGTCGCCGAGGTGGGCAGGTGGGACAGTCTCGTCGACAACGGCCCGACCGGGAGCCGTTCGTATGCGGTGTACACCCCGCCGGGCCTGCGCCGGGGCGTCGCCGTCCCGCTGGTCGTCGTCCTGCACGGCTGCGGCCAGTCGGGCAGGGACGCGGCCCTCGGCACCGAGGTGAACGCGTACGCGGACCGGATCGGCTTCGTCGCCGTCTACCCCGAGCAGCGCGCCGCGGACAACCTTCGGCTCTGCTGGAACTGGTTCGCGCCTCGCCACCAGGGCCGTGGGTTTGGTGAGCCGGCGGCGATCGCGCGGATCACCGAACGGGTCCTGAGCGGGCACGGCGCGGTGACGCTGGACCGCAACCGGGTGCACGTCATGGGTCTGTCGGCCGGGGGTGCGATGGCCGGGATCCTCGCTGCGACCTACCCGGACCTCTACGCCTCCGTCGGGATCCACTCAGCCCCGCAGTACCGTGCGGCCCGGAGCGCCATGACGGCGCTGGTGGCCATGAAGACCGGCGGCCCGGATCCGGTGCGAGCGGGCCGGCTGGCCCATCTTGCCATGGGGCCGCGAGCGCGGGCCGTGCCCGTCATCGTGGTCCAGGGCGAAGCGGACCGGACCGTCTGGCCGGTCAACGGGGACCGCGTGGTTCGCCAGTGGCTGACCACCTCCGCACTCGCCGGCGAGCAGGGAGCCGCACTCGACTTCGCCCGTCCGCACGCCAGCACCACGGGTCGGGCGCCCGGCGGCCTGTCCTACTCCGTGCGCGGCTGGGACGACGACGCCGGGCGCCCGGTGGTCCGGTACTGGACGGTGCCTGAGCTGGGACATGCCTGGTCGGGGGGTGCGAGCGCCGGTTCGTACACCGACCCCCGCGGCCCCGGCGCGACCGAGGCGATGTGTGACTTCTTCAGCCGGTGCCCGATGGATCGTGGCCGTGAGGTGGCCGTCCGGCCACGACGGTATGAGGGCGCACGCACCCGATGGGCCGCCCTGGGCCACAGGCTCAAGGACCGTGGAGCTCAGGGTGCCCGTGGATACACCACCGTTCCTTTCCGCGAATAGGGACCTAAGTCCCTAGTCCACGTGTCGCCGTGGCGAGGATCGTGGAAATGGCGAGACGGACTGGTCGCTAGTGGCCTTGGGAGGGGTCGTCATGTCTGACTTGAACGGTGGTTCAGGAACCAGAGAAATAGCGAGTCTGCAGGTGAAGTTCAAGAATCACCCTGACCTTGCTGATCTCACCCGACGCATGAAGACGGTGCTCGGGGCACAAGCGGAGCCAGGCGAGCTGCTCGAGGTGAAGATCATCGAGCCAGCCCTGACCTCGCGTACGCCCAAGAAGATGGCAAGATCACGTCGGGTACTCGTGGGTGTCTATCTTCTCGTTCTGGGGGTGACGCTGTTGGCGGTGATCCCCTGGGCCTGGTCGTTCGCCTCCCGCGCGATCGCGGGGCAGAAGGTCGCCGCGAGCTTCCTTGGCCGATTCCCGTTCACCCCGACGGCAGAGTTCAGCATGGTCCTGATCGTGATGCTCTCGGCGATCCTGGGTAGCGTCGTGGTGCTCGCTCTCACTTTCTCCGCCCGGGCTGGGTGCGAGACTCTCGAACGCGGCTTCCTGTGGTGGTACCTGACCAGGCCGATCAGCGCGGCGGGGTTGGGCCTGCTGTTCTACATGGCGTTCGTCGCCGGGTTCTTCAGCGCCAGCCCCGCACAGAGCAGCCAGGCCCTGATCCTTGCTGCCGCCATCGGAGGCCTGGCGGGTCTCTTCACCGACCAGGTGCGGCAGAAGATGAGCAAGGTGCTCGGTCTGCTCCCGACCAGTGAGCTGGCGTCGGAGAACAAGGACACCTCGGGCAAGTGACGTCAAGGGTGTTGTCCTCACCTGTGGGATACACCCCCGAGAATGTGCGCAGCAGTCGTTTTCGACGAGCGTCCTGAACCAGCGTCGGCAGAATGGGGAGATGCAACCGCAGACGACAGGCCGCGATACGGACGGGGATCTTCTGGCACCGCAGGTGCTGACGGTCGGCAGGATCGGCGTTGACCTCTATCCGCAGCAGAGCGGGGTCCCGCTCTCGGCTGTCACCACCTTCGCCAGGTCCCTTGGCGGCACGGCGACCAACGTGGCAGTCGGGGCGACCCGTCTCGGTCACCCCAGCGCCGTCCTCACCAAGGTGGGGCCGGACGGGTTCGGAACGTTCGCCCGCGAGGCGCTCGCCGGTTTCGGGGTCGACGCCCGGTATGTCGGGACGGCGGAGAACCTGCTGACTCCTGTCGTGTTCTGCGCGCTCAGCCCGCCGGAGGACCCGCCGCTGCTGTTTTACCGGCTGCCGATCGCCCCCGACCTGACCCTCACCACCGGCGACGTCCCCTGGGACCTCGTGCGCGAGGTGCCACTTCTGTGGGTCACCGGGACCGGGGTCTGCAGGGAGCCGGCGCGCCAGACCCAGCTCGACATGCTGGCCCATCGCGGGCGCCCGCTGGCAGCCGAGGATCGGTGGACCGTGCTCGACCTGGACTGGCGGCCCATGTTCTGGCAGTCGCCCGAGGACGCCCGCCGCGCGTACGAGCTGATGCTGGGGCAGGTGAGCGTGGTGGTCGGCAACCTGGCCGAGGTGGAGGTGGCCGTCGGTACGTCCGACCCGCAGGAGGCGGCCAGACGCCTGCTCGACCGGGGCGTCGAGCTGGCTCTGGTCAAGAAGGGTGCCGACGGCGTCCTGGTCGCGACCCGGGAGTCGATGACGACCGTCCCCTCCCGGAGGGTCGACGTGGTGTGCGGACTGGGCGCCGGTGACGCCTTCGGCGGCGCACTCATTCACGGGCTGCTGTCAGGCTGGGACCCGGAGCGGATCGCCCGGTACGGCAACGCCGCGGGCGCAGTCGTGGTCGCCCAGCTTGCCTGCGCGGACGCCATGCCCACCATCGAGGAGCTCGAGCTGATGGTCGCCGGTCAGTGGGTCCGGCCCTGACCCAAACCGTTGCCGGCGCCGCTTCGGGTCATGACCGGGGCGGGGCGGGTTCCCGGATCTGGCTGAACTGCTCGCGATGCCTGCGACGGTACTGTTCACACGCCCGGCAGGCCCCGCATCCCCTGCTGCATTCCTTTGACGCCATGCTCACACCCAACCCTGAAGTCCGTACAGCCGAATGATCCCACCGGCCCGGGCCCCTGCCGGCGATTGGTGACGATCGTCTCGCGGGCGGGACAGCGAGCGCTGCGGGGCGGTCAGAGGGTGCCGCGCAGATCGCTCAGATGGGCGCTGAGCTCGTCGTGGCCGCCGGTGGTGAGCTCCCGCTTGTCCCGGTAGTCGCTGAGATCCTGGTCGAACTCGCCGATTCTTTTTGTGAGGTCCTGCGGCTGGTTCTTGATGAGCTCCGAGCTGAGGTCGTCGACGCCCTGGCAGCAGCTCCATGACGAGCCGGGCGGTGTCCTTGTCGGCGCCGAAGTCGAAGATGTCGACGTGTTCGAGAAGCTCGAGGGGCCCTATGGCCACGACATCCGGGTGTGACAGCCCGGCGAGGAACTGCCCTTGCCTTCACCCGGAAATCTTGTGGAAATTGCTCTTGCCTGTGACTGACATCACCCTCGAATATGGTGTCACGCCACCAGAAGGGTGTTCGAGATGACCGGTGTTGATGAGAGCTCAGGGCCAGCCTTTCAGGAGGTACGGCTCGCGGTCACCATGGTCGGCGGGGTGAGCCTGGCGATCTGGATGGGCGGGGTGGCCCGCGAGATCTCGCACGTGGTTCAGGCATCCCGCAGGTCGGACGGGTCCGACCTCGCCTCTGCGGCGAACGGGTCGGACCCAGCCCCGGAGCCGGACCAGGCGGAGGTGATCCGCGGGTGCTACCGGGAGCTCCTGGAGCTTCTCCGAATCAGGGTCAGCGTCGACGTGCTCACCGGCACGAGTGCGGGCGGGATCAACGCCGCGTGCCTGGGCGTTGCCGAGGGCTATCAGTCGACCCTCGCCGACCTGCGCGACGTCTGGCTGGAGACGGGGTCGTTCAGCAAGCTGCTGCGCGACCCGGACGAGGCCCAGCCGGTTTCGGTGCTGCAGGGCGACAAGGTCATGCTGAGCCAGCTGAACCAGGCGCTCACCCAGATCGCCGCGGGGAGCCGCGGGGCCCCCAACCCGGACATCAACGTCATCCTCACCTCGACCATGGTCGACGGTGAGACGACGCGGTTCACCGACGCTCTGGGCTCGCGGGTCCGGGACACCGAGCACCGGCTGCTGTTCCGGTTCGACGGGGACTACTGGACGCAGGGACAGTCCCAGGCGCCGCTGGCCCTGGCTGCCCGCTCCACCGCCAGCTTCCCGGCGGCGTTCGAGCTCTCGAGGATGCCGGTCGTCGACCCGGACCAGGAGGACGAACTGCACCCCGATTCCAGCAGGTACGCGAACGCGGTGTCCTCGCACTGGCTCACCGACGGCGGCGTCCTCCTCAACAAGCCGCTGGCCCCGGCGCTGCGGGCGATCTTCGAGCGGCCGGCAGGCGATGACGTGCGCCGGCTCATGCTGTATGTCGCCCCGACCGGCGAGGTCGATGTCGAGGATCTGCCGGTCGACAAGGCCAGAGCGCCGTTGCTCGGAACGGCCCTGAACAGAATCGTGGGCGCGATCACCTCGCAGACGATCAGCGCGGAGCTCGAAGATCTGGATCGCCACAACCAGACGGTCGTGCGCACCCGCGGAACGCGAGTCTCGCTGGCCCGGATGGGCACCAAGCTCGGCCCGGCACTGGTCGACGAAGGGATCATGACCGACTACCGGCGACGTCGCGTGCAGGGTGACGCGACGGCTCTGGTGCGGGAGGCGATGCGCTGGCTGAGCCAGAACCAGCCGTACCAGAGCGCGATCTGGGCCGCCGGGACCGACTCGCTGCTCATCGACTCCGCCGCGGCGAAGCTGATGGCTGACCTTCCCCGCAATCCTCCCTCCCCGGTGCCCGACGAGAGTGAGCTGGGCGGCTACCGCACCACGGCCCTTGAGGCCGCGGTGGGCACCGGGCTCCAGCTGATCGGGCTCGGCTTCCGGCTGGAACCGAGCAATGAGCAGGCCACGATCCTCAACAGGGCACGTAAGGCCATCCACAGCTCTCGCAGTCAGGCCAGCCGGACCTCTTCGGTGGCCAGCTGGGTCGGCGACCAGTTCCGAACGGCCCCGCCCTCGGCGGAGGACCTCGCCACGGGCGAGGCCCTGGCCCAGTGGATCGGCGATCTGGCGCAGGGATGGGCCAGCGCGGGCCCTGACCAGTCGCAGATCGTCCATGAGTGGCGAAATCTCGCCGAGGCGCTGCGAGACGCGGCACCGGTGCTGCGCGACCTCAACCGGGAGCTGCCCGCGACGGTGCGTCTTCCGGCCGATCTCGCCCAGGCGTGGGAAGACGACCGGCGCTCGGTCACCTCGCTGACCGAGTATCTGCTGCCGGACAACGGCAGCCCCGAGGAAGTCTGCGGGCGGCTGCTGGCTCTGCACGTTGCCGAGCGGGGCCTGCTGGCGGCACCTCCCTCTGTCGACCAGCGGGTCGACCTCGTCCAGGTGAGCGCAGACACCCGAAGCCTCCTGGAGCCCGGACGAAATATGGCTGGCAAGAAGCTCACCGGCATCCAGGTTCACAACTTCGGCGCCTTCTACAAGAAGTCGTGGCGGGCCAACGACTGGATGTGGGGACGCATCGACGGCGCAGGCTGGCTCGTCCACACCCTGCTCGACCCGCGACGGCTCAGGCTGCTGCGGGACATGACCCCTGATGCCGACGGCATGTCCGGCAGGGACGTGTTCGCGGCGCAGGTCGCGCAGACCTTCACCCGCCTGGGCTGGGTCTGCGCCGGGAGCTCGGACGACGCGGCCACCCGGACCCTGCTCACGGATGTCGAGACGCTGCGCGACTCCCTGGACAAGGAGCTCGCCTTTCTCGGGCTGAACGGGAACCTGGAGCGGATCGACGAGGCGACCGCGCGCAGTCAGGGCGCGCAGGAGTCGCTTCCGGTCAGCATGCCGACGACCGCCCTGGTTCTGTCCCGTGGCATCCAGTCGGTCATCGCGGCTGACGAGCTGCCTGTCGTGGCCAGGGCCGTGGCGGGCGACGTTGCCGATGGCGCCAACGCGTCCGTGTCCAAGGCCTTCCTCACCCAGTTCCCCAAGATCAAGCAGAACGGGTCGCATTCGAACGGCTCGCATTCGAACGGGTCGCACCCTCAGCCTGCCCTCGCGCCCGTCGTCACCTTCAACCCGGCCGACCCGCTGTCTGCGCAGGCGATGCTCCGTGTTCAGGGCCTGTTCCGCAGCTGCAAGATCTCCGATGAGAAGTTCGAGACGGAGCGCGGCAGCCAGCTGCTGACCCGCACGATCGTCCAGACCGCCGCAGTGACGGTCAACGCAGCCGCTGCCGCGGGCAACATTCCCGGCCAGGTGCAGCCCGCGCTGGGGTTCGTCCGCTCGGCCACCCGGTCGGCCTGGTGGGTCACCAAGGGTGCGAACTCCCTGCCGCGACCCTGGAACATCGCCGCGGGCGCCGTCACGGCAATGGCAGGCCTGGTTCTGGCAGACACCGGCAATGCCGTCCTGCAGGCCGTGGGTCTGGCATCCCTCGCAGGGGGGCTGATCTTCGTCGTGGTCAGCCTGCTCAACCTGCCGAAGACCTGGAAGAGGCTGGCCACGATCCTCGGCGTGGTCGTGCTGGCCCTGTTCCTGTTCGCCGCCTTCATCCCGTGGATTCGCAACTGGTGGTTCGACTGGCTGGGCGGGCTTACCGATCAGTGGCGAGCAGGTCAGCTGGCCTGGGTGTGGCTCCTGGTGGCCGCCTTCATCCTGCTGCCTGCACTGGCCGCCCTTGCCCGGGCCGTGCCACTGCCCGGGCGCAGGCAACGTCCCAAGCCGAGAACGCCGTCACGGTGATGGCGACAGAATCAGCCCATCACGGGCGGTGAGGAGAGAACATGCCAGTTCCTTTCGCGGGAAAGGAGTTCACCTTCAGCAACCCGGACGGCTCCGAGATCACACTCCGCGGGTGGGGTGACCAGTTCGCGGCGGTCTTCGAGACCCTCGACGGGTACACGGTGGTGAAGGACCCCGACACCGGCTTCTATCACTATGCGACTCCGTCGGAGGATCGTGAGGCCCTGGTGGCGACGAGTACCCGGGTGGGCGCCGTGGACCCTGGAACCCTGGGCGTGCCGCAGCACCTGCGGATGCCTCGCGGGCGCGCCCGGGCCGCGGCGCAGGCCGTTCACGACGCGGCTGGTCCCCGGCGCCGGTGGGAGGTACGCCGCGAGCAGCGGCGGGCCCGGCAGCAGCGCCCGGAAGGCGAAGGTGATGGCGACGGACGGGCCGGAGTCGTCAGCGAGCCGGAGTCCGTGGCCCGGACCGGCGTCAGAGTGGGGTTGTGCCTGCTCCTGCAGTTCCCCGATGTCTCGGGAACGATCACGAAGGCTCAGGTGACCGACTTCTGCAACAAGCCCGGATACACCGGGTTCGGCAACAACGGATCCGTCTACGACTACTTCCTGGCCGTCTCCGGCGGGAGGCTGCGCTACACCAACCAGGTCACGGCCTACTACACCGCGAAGCATCCGTTCGCCTACTACACCGACCAGGCCATCCCGTTTGGCGTTCGCGCCCAGGAGCTCATCGTCGAGGCCTTGCAGGCTCTCAAGGCCCAGCACTTCGACTTCTCGGCGCTGAGCAGCGACAGCAACGGCTATGTCTACGCGCTCAACGCCTTCTACGCCGGCTCGTGCCCGAACGACTGGGCGCAGGGGCTCTGGCCTCATTCCTCCGCGCTCGCCAGCCCCTTTGCCGGGTCGGCAACCAAGAAGCTCAACGACTACCAGATCTCGGACATGGGCTCCGCGCTCACGCTGGGGACGTTCTGCCACGAGAACGGCCACATGGTCTGTGACTTCCCCGATCTGTACGACTACGGGTATGAGAGCAACGGGGTCGGCGAGTACTCCCTGATGTGCTTCTTCGGGCCTGATACGAACCCGACGCAGGTCGACGCCTACCTGAAGGACCTCGCGGGATGGACGTCGAAGCTGACCACCCTGAAACCCGGCATGACCGCCGCGATCGCCGCGGGTAGCAACGACTTCCTGATCCATCGCAGGAACGCGCCCGAGTACTTCATCATCGAGAACCGGCAGCGGTCCGAACGTGACGCGGCGCTCCCCGATGTCGGGCTCGCGATCTGGCATGTGGACCAGCTCGGCAGCAACAACCAGGAGCAGATGACGCCGGCCCAGCACTACGAGTGTTCGCTGGAACAGGCGGACAACCGCTTCGATCTGGAGCATGGTGTCAACTCGGGCGACACGCAGGACCTCTTCGGCGGCTCGACCGCACGCTCCTTCGGGAGCAACACGGCGCCGAGCAGCAGGTGGTGGGACGGTAGCTCCTCCGGGCTGGAGATCGCGCAGATCTCCGCGCCGGGTCCCACGATCACCGTCAAGACGGCACCAACGCCGCCGGCGGTCAGCATCCCGAACGTCGCGGCGATCACCAGCCTGCTGACCTAGGCCGACTGGGTCTGTCGCGATCTGAGCGATGAGTCTGCAGGTGCAGGAAGTGTTGAGAGAAGTGTTCAGCCTATTCGAATAGCTGTGAGGGAGAACGTCATGAGCGCCAACGGCAAGAAGAAGAGCTCCTCAACGACCATCAGCGCGCCGGTGCAGGGGGCGCAGCCTGTCGAGGCTCCTCACCCGGTCGCGGCCGGCGGCTGGTTCAGCTGCACGGTGACCATGGCAGGGCCCGGCGAGAACGGAAACATCTACGTCCATCTTCGCGAGGCCAGCGGCCAGTTCGACCGGTGGTATGTCGCGACCGCCGCGGTCAAGAAGGAGATTCTGGCGACCGCGCTCACCGCGATCAGCGCATCGCTGAAAGTGAGCGCCTATGTCACCACGACCGATGAGTACGGAACACTCAACCGGCTCTTCGTGACTCGCTGACCGCCCGGGCGGGGGACGAGACCCGGAACCAGCCGGGACGGGACCCGGAACCAGCCGGGACGAGACCCGGAACCAGCCAGTATGGGATCAACCGGCGAATCAACCGGATCGACCAGCGGACCTGTCCGAGGACCGGTCTGCCCTGATGATGCCGGCTGACCGGGCCGGGAGCGAGACCTGGTGACCTTCGGCATGCAGTCCGGGCTCGGTGCTGAAGAGCACGTCCCCCGGTGAGGCCGGCAGGGGCTGGGCGTGGTCGGCCAGGTTGGCCAGCACGTCGAACGCCCCACGGTGCACGATGACCCACTGCGCGTCCTCGTCGAAGTCGACGGTGACCCGGTCGAGGCGGGGATCAGCCAGGTCCGGATGCTCACGGCGCAAGGTCAGCAGACTGCGGTAGAGCGCCAGGATCTCTGAGTGCCCCGCCTCGTCACGCTCAGGCCACTGCAGCTTCGCGCTGGTGAAGGCAGCAGGATCCTGGGGGTTGACGACGTCAGCGACATCCCAGCCGTGGTCGGCGAACTCCTCGATCCGCCCCCGGTGGGTGGCCTCGGCCATCTCCGGCTCCGGGTGCGAGGTGAAGAAGGGCCACGGCGTGCCGGCGGCCCACTCCTCGCCCATCCAGAGCAGCGGGGTGAACGGCGACGTCAGCAGCAGCGTGGCCCCGACCTTCAGCATGCCGGGTGAGGTGATCCGCGGGAGACGGTCGCCGGCGGCCCGGTTGCCGACCTGGTCGTGGTTCTGAAGACAGGCCACGAACCGGTATCCCGGGGTGTGCTCGGTGTCCACCGGTTTGCCGTGCGCGCGTCCCCGGAAGCTGGAGTAGGTCCCATCGTGCAGGAACGCCCGGGTCAGCACCTTTGCCAGCACCGACAATGACCCGAAGTCGCTGTAGTAGCCCTGTCGTTCCCCGGAGAGCAGCGAGTGCAGGGCATGATGCACGTCGTCGTCCCACTGGCCGTCCAGACCGTACCCGCCACGACCGCGCTCGGTGAACATGACCGGGTCGTTCAGGTCGGACTCGGCGATGAGCACCAGGGGCCGGCCGAGCTCGGTCGACAGGGCCGCGACCCGGGCGGACAGCTCGGCCAGCAGGTGGACGTCGGAGGAGTCGTGCAGGGCGTGGACCGCGTCCAGCCGCAGCGCGTCGACGTGGAACTCCGACAGCCAGGCCAGCGCACTGCCCAGGATGTACTCGCGGACCGGGCCGCAGGACTCGCCGTCCAGGTTGACCAGGTCGCCCCAGGTGTTGCGGTCGGTCTTGAGGTACGGGCCGAAGCGGGTCAGGTAGTTGCCGGACGCGCCGAGGTGGTTGTAGACGACGTCGAGAACCACGGCCAGGCCGGCGCCGTGACAGGCATCGACGAAGCGTTTCAGCCCGTCCGGTCCGCCGTAGGGCTCGTGTACGGCGTACCAGAGCACGCCGTCATAGCCCCAGTTCCATTCGCCGTTGAAGTCGTTGACCGGCAGGAGCTCCAGGTGGGTCACGCCCAGGTCGACCAGGTGGCCGAGCCGCCCGATCGCGGCGTCGAAGGTGCCGGCTTCGGTGAAGGTGCCGATGTGCAGCTCGTAGATCACCGAGTCGGGAAGGTCGTGGCCCGGCCAGCCGGTGTCGGTCCAGGCGAAGTCGTCGGCATAGAACCGGCTCGGCTGGTGGACTCCGTGGGGTTGCCTGCGGGATCGCGGGTCGGGCAGCACCTGCTCGTCGTCGTCCAGCAGGAAGCCGTATTCGCGGCCAGGCTGCGCCTCCGCAACGTCAGCCCGCCACCAGCCGTCACCAGCCGGTTCGAGATCCACGGTGAACCCGGGCAGACCAGTCCGGTCGGGCAGGCGGGTCCGGCCGGTCGGGTCGGGCACTGACGGGTCCTGGTCGGGTGCTCCGGGTTCGGTGATCGCCACCCGCACCCGGGCCGCGTTGGGCGCCCACACGCTCACGTCGGGCATCAGGACATCTCGGTGAACATCAGGCGTCCTCACGGAGCAGCAGTGCCACGGGGTACTGGCCGAGGGCATCGGCCACCACCAGCTCACCGGTGTGGCGGGAGCCGGTGAACACGTCGCGATACCGGCCGGGTGGAAGGGCCAGGGTGGTGGCGCCCCAGCCACCGGCCGCGGCCAGGCCAACCGGCAGCCGGGTCGCCAGGGTGATCGCGCCGCCGCGGTCGAAGGCGACCAGGTGTCCGCGGGCTGGCCCGTCGACCGTCAGCGGGGTGTAGCCGGTGAACAGCCCGGGGTGGTCCCGGCGGGCTCGCAGGGCGCGGCTGACCACCCACAGCTTGGCCAGGCCGGTGCCGTCCACGGCTGGTGGTTCCGCCAGCCCGCCATTGGCACCTAGCGCGGTCAGCGCGGCCTGCCGGACAGCGAAGTCGACCGGCCGCCGGTTGTCCGGGTCGACCAGCGAGTCATCCCACAGCTCGCTGCCCTGATAGACGTCAGGCACCCCGGGCATGGTCAGCTGGATGGCCTTCTGCGACAGCGAGTTCACCCAGCCGTGCGGTTCGATCCTGGCAGACAGGGACGCGATCAGCTGGTGCATCTCGGGGTTGTCGTAGGCCGCGTCGACCGCCTGGTGCACCGCGGCCTCGAACTCGTCGTTCTGGTCGACCCACCCGGTGCCGTCCGCCGCCTCCCGCATGGCCTTCTCGGCATACGCGTGGAACCGGGCCCGCGTTCCCGGATCGCAGGCCGGCAGGGCAACCGCGGTCTGCCAGAGCAGGTATCCGAACGCCGCGTTGGGCACCGGCCCCAGCGCCATCAGGCGCCGCGCAGTGTCGCCCCACCCGGCACTGTCGCCCCACCCGGCACTGTCGCCCAGGTCAGCACTGTCGCCCAGGTCAGAGATGTCACCCGGCCCGGCGGGGTCGCGCGGCTCAGCGGACAGCTCGGCCAGCACCGCGAGGCGGGCGCGGATGTCCTCGCCCCGTTTGGTGTCGTGGGTGGACAGGGTGGTCATGCCTGCCGGCGACGCCTCGGCCCGGCGCTGCTGCGCGGTGTGGAACCGGGCGATCCCCGAGCCGAAGGTGCCCGGGTACCCGCCGACCTCGTTCAGGCCGATGGACCGGGTGTAGCGGTAGTACGCCGTGTCCTCGACGCCCTTGGCCATGATCGCGCCGGTCAGCTGCTGGAACCGCAGGCCCAGCTCGTCGGCCGGGTCGGACAGCCGGGGGAGTATCGCCTCGATGGCCGCGGTCAGCCGCGGCTCGCGGTGGGTGGCGAGCCGGACGGCCTCCGCGAGGTACTCCGCGCCCAGCGGCAGGTAGGAGCGGTACACCGGGAAGGCGATCGTGAGCTCGGTGAGGGCGGCCACGGCATCGTCGACCTCCGGCACGAGCCTGGCCAGCCGGCGTACCTCAGCTTCCAGGATGGTCGTGGCCACCATCCGCTTGCCGTCCATGGCCTGCTGGCCGAAGTCGCGGTCGTCGCCGGTCAGCCCGACGTACAGCCGGGTCATGGCGCCCTCAGCGGCGGGATCCACCAGCAGCGCGTTGACCTCGCTGAGCGCGTCGTACCCGGTCATCCCGGCCACCGGCCAGGTGCCGGGGAGCTGCTCTCCCGGCTCGGTGATCTTCTCCACCGTGATCCAGCAGTCCGGGGCGGCCGCTGCCAGCCGGTTGAGGTACCCGCCGGGGTCGACGAGGCCGTCCGGGTGGTCGATGCGGAGACCGCGCACGCCGTACTCGGACACCCAGCGCAGGATCTCGGCGTGGGTCGTCGCAAAGACGGTTGGGTCCTCGACCCGGAGACTGGCGAGCTCGGTCTCCGCGAAGAACCGGCGGTAGTTCTGGGTGGTGTCCGCGAAGCGGAAGCTGACCAGCTGGTAGTGCTGCCGGTCATGCACCTGCGCCGGGTTGCCCTCGCCGGTCCCCGGCGCGATCGGGTACCGATGCTCGTAGTAGCGCAGCTCATCGCCGGCAACGCTCAGATCGGTGACCGGGTCAGCGTCGTCACCGAGCACCGGGATCAGGATCCTGCCCTCGTTGACCAACCAGTCGATGTCGAACCAGCGGGCGTACGGCGACTCCTGCCCGAGTCGAAGCACGTCCCACCAGGCGTGGTTCTGTGCCGGGGCGGCCACCCCCATGTGATTGGGCACGATGTCGACGACCAGGCCCAGGCCCTGCGCGCGGCAGGCCGTGGCCAGCGCGGCCAGCCCGGCGTCGCCGCCGCGGTCGGGATCCACGAGCCGGTGGTCGACCACGTCGTACCCGTGGGTGGACCCTGTTCTGGATCGCAGCAGGGGGGAGACGTACACCGCACCCACCCCCAGCTCTGCCAGGTAGCCGCACGCCGCGGCAGCCTCGAACAGGCTGAACTGCGCGGTCACCTGGAGCCGGTAGGTGGCGCTGGGGGCGGCGGGGCCGCTGTAACGGGAGTCGATCATCGTGATCAGCGGCGTCGCGAGCGTCCCCGGCCCGACTGTCCGGTATAGAGGGTCACGCCCAGGGCGGCAACCGCCACCTGGATGACCAGCCGGATCCAGTCGAAGCCGCTGGTGTTTCCCACGTTCAGGACGTCGGCGATGTACCCCCCGGCAAAGGCGGCGGCGATGCCGATGACGACGGTCATCACGAGTGAGATGTTCTGTCTGCCGCGCACGACCAAGCGGCCGAGACCGCCGACGATGGCGCCGACGATGATGGCATTGATGATGGTGGAAACCATGGAACTCTCCCTCGCGAGATGTGGGGCGCTCGCCAACGCAGAACGCCCCACCCTACAAGGGAGTCGTTCAACTCCTCACCGCCGAAGCCGCACGGCGAGGGGCGTCAGGTCAGGGCTCCAGACACCTCGGGATGGAGTCGCTGAGGCCGGTGGGCTGTTCGGTGTGCCCGGACGGGTCGTAGATCTTGACGTAGTGCACCGTCGGGAACTGCTTGAGCGTCGGCTCGATCAGGTCCGCGATCGAGAACGTGGACCCGCCGGCGTTGCACCCGCCGCGGAGCCGCACCCTGGCGACGCCGGTGCTGCTGATGCTGAGCCGGTCGAAGTCCGTGGCACCGGATCGCACGACTCTCAGGCCGGCGGCGTACTCGGCAGCGGTGGGCCCGGCGAACAGCTGGTTGAGCACCGCCGAGGCAGGAGCCAGCGCGGGAACGACGCGACTGGCCGCGCGCGTGTAGGGCTGGGTCCCCGCGACATACCGCGGGAAGTCCTGGAACGTGACCTTGCGGGTCACCTGCCGGTAGTTCTTCCCAACGTCCAGGACGATCCGGCTGGGGTTGGTCAGCGCGAAGAGCCTGAACGTCTGGTGTCTGGCCAGCCCGACACCGTAGCTGACGTAGCCCTCGAAGTCGCCGGACTGGACCACCTCGATGACGTTGGGCAACCCGACGACGAGCCGGGCTGGTGCCGTCGACCTGCCGGTGGTCGGGTCATGGGCGTTGGCGTGGGACATGGTGACCTGAAGGATGGCGTCGCCGGCGATGCGGACCAGCCGCCCGGACCCGTCTTCTCTGAGGCTGGTGACGTACCGCGCGTAGCTGTGGGCTGGGAGCCGGCCCTTGAACTGCCACACGACCCGGTCATACCCGGGGTGGGATGCAGTGCGGACCGCGACCAGCTGCGGGAGGGTGATGACCGCGGCGGACTGCACTCCGGGGGCGGCTCCGGTGATGCGGGCGGCGGTGGCCGTTGCCGGCGCTGCCGCCAGAGCCGTTGCGAGACCAATGATCAGGGCGAACCGCGGTGTGCGCATTGCTGTCTCCCCCTTGACGAGACCGTGCTAAATCCCTACCAGATAAAGATAATCCGGCCGGATCGCAGGGTCCAGATCATGGGTCGACTGTCTGGGGCCTCCCGTGAGCACCAGCGCGACCGCACCGTCGCCTGCCGACGCGGACGCCGGATGGCCGACCTGATCCGGTCACCGAAGCGGCGCCCGGGAAGCCGTCCGGGCGCCGCTTCGCCATGCCTCTATGACAAGGCCTGCCACCTGTCAGCTGAGTGCTTTGGCCTTCATGGCCTCGTACTCGGCCTGCGAGATGGCCCCGGAGTCCAGGAGTGCCTTCGCCTGGGTGACCTGGTCGGCAGGCGAGCTGGAGCCTGCCACGTTCTTGATGTACGACTCCTGCTGAGCCTGTATGGCCTGAGCCTGCTTGGCGGAACGCTCACCCATGCCAGATCCATGGGTGATGAGGTAGACCAGCACGGTGATGATCGGCAGGACGATCAGCAGAAGGATCCACAGGGCTTTCGTGAATCCGCTCGTCTCCCGGTTGCGGAAGATGTCACCGATGACCGAGAACAGCACCATCAGGTACGCGAAGAACACATAGGCGACGAAGATGAACCAGATGATGTCCCAGAACGACATGGCATTCCTTCCACTGCTTGCGAGTCCGGCTGCCCGGACTCAGGTGCCCACCCGGGTTGGGTGACTGACCAAGGCTGGCACGCGCGACTGCCGGTTACCAGACCATTCGCGGCCGTGTCTGAACTGGGTTCGGGGGTCGTCGGCGTGGCACCGGCGACGTCCGGCAGGTGGCGGCCCCCACTCATCCCCGGCGGATGACGTGGGGGAGCGGTGGCGGCGGATACGTTCCCGGTGACGACCTGTCCCGCACAGACGAGAAAGAGGAACGATGACCGACAACCCGGTAGAGGTATTCGTTGCGGCGTTCGCCAGTGAGACGCAGGCTGGCGTGGCCCTCAAGGACTTCAAGGCCATGAACCGCGAGGGGTCGATCGACCTGATTGACGCTGTCGTCGTCGTGCATGGCGCCGACGGCAAGGTCCGGTTCGAGGAGACGGCGGACCCGAGCGGCAAGAAGCTGGCCAAGCGCGGCGCCATCGCCGGCGGTCTCATCGGTCTGATCTTCCCGCCGAGCATCATCGCCGGCGCCATCGTCGGCGGCGCGGGCGGCGGGATCTGGGGCAAGATCCGCGACAAGGGCTTCAAGGACGCCGACCTCAAGGCGATCGGTGAGAGCCTGCCGCCGGGGTCATCCGCGATCATCGCCATCGCTGAGGACAAGGTGGCCGAGCGGCTTGCGACCGGCCTCGCCGGCTACGAGACGATCGCCCGTCACGCCATGAGCGCCGAGGCAGCCGCGACGATCGTGGCCGAGGTCGAGGCCGAGTAGCCTGGCTAGCCGGCAAGGTCCCTTTGACGGAACGCGCTGAACCCGGCAACGAGGAGCGCGCCGGCGATCACGGTCAGCCACAGCATGCCGGCCAGCTCGGGATCCGGGCCGGGCAACACCGGGGAGTGGGCGAAGGGGCTGACATCCATGGCCCACCCGGGGAGCTTCCACAGCTGGCCGAACTCGCCCACCACGATGAACACGGCATACGCGCCCCACCCCAGCCCGGTCGCCCGTGGCCACCCGCCCCACAGGGCGAAGACGAGGCCGACCATGACCCAGGCGGCCGGGATCCGGGTGAGCGCGGCAAGTGTGACGCGAAGGACCTGGCCGGAGTCGCCGATCGCCACGGCATGGCCCAGCCCGATGGCGAGCCCGGCGACCAGGATCAGCCAGGCAACCCCGGCCAGGGCGATCAGGCAGTGGCTGGCGGCCCACCCGGTGCGGGGGGTGGCGGTGGCCAGGAGGGACTCGGCGTGGCCGGCGGACTCCTCCGTGCGCAGCCTGACGACCGCGGAGATCCCGTAGGCGGTGATGATCGTGCTGACCAGGCCGAGCATCGCGGCCAGGAACGCGTCAACCAGGCGTTGGTTACCGCCGAGCCGCCGGACGATCTCAGCGATTGACGGGGAGTCCAGCAGGCCCGCCACGTTGTTGGCGATCGAGCCCATCATGAACCCCATGACGGCGAAGCCCGCCGTCCAGGCGATCAGGAGTGGACGTTGAAGACGCCCGGCCAGCCCGAGGGGGGAGCTCAGCGCACCAACGGCAGGACCGGCCCGGTCGTGCAGCAGTCCCGAGCCGAGATCACGCCGGCGCCTCAACGTGAACGCCAGCGGCACCAGGAGAACGGTTGCTGCCAGGGGCAGTGCGAGAACCTGCCACCGGTCACCGGCGAAGGCGCGGATCTGCTGGTTCCAGCCGATCGGGGAGAGCCAGGAGAGCCACCCCGGCCCTTGTTCGGCCAGGTCGCCGATCGCTCGGGCCACATATGCACGGCGATGACCGTGAAGCCCAGCCCGTTGGCAGCTCGGCCGCCGGTCGTCACCTGCGCCGCCACGGCGGCCACGGCTGAGAAGCACAGACCGGTCGCGGCCCAGCCAGCCCCGAATATCAGTGAACCGGCCACCGGCAGCCCGGCGGCCAACAGCCCGGCGGCCGCCAGCAGGCCCACCATGCAGCTGGCGCCGCCCACTACCAGCAGTGCGGCTGTCATGGGAGCGGCCCGGCCCACCACACCGGCCCCGACGAGCTCCAGCCGGCCGGCCTCCTCCTCGGCGCGAGTGTGTCGCACGACCAGCATGACCATGAGGATGGACATGAACGCGGTGTACAGCGCCGTTGTCTTGGTCATCGACAGGGCGCCCAGGGACGTCGGGTCGTAGATCGGCCCGTAGAGGGCAACCACCGCAGCCGTGGCGTTGATCGTGTTCGCTGCCTGGATCCGGGCAGCCTCGGTGGGATACAGATCGACGGTCGCGGAGGCGGAGAACCAGACCATTGCCGCGAAGAAGGCGATCCACGCGGGTACGAGGAAGCGGTCACGGCGCAGTGCCAGTCGTACCAGGGCAGCGGTCCCGGTCAGCTCGCTGGTCATGGCTGCGTCGTGCGGTAGTGGCGCAGGAAGAGCTCCTCGAGGGTCGGCGGGGCGCTGCTCATGGCCGTGACGCCCCCCGCGCCAAGTGCTGCCATCAGCGGCGCCATGCCGCTGGCCTCCACGCTGGCGGTGATCTGCTGGCCCCTTACGACGACGTCGTGCACCCCGGGAAGGTCAGCCAGGCCCTCGGGCACTGTGGTCAGCTCAGCCGTCACCGTCGTGCGGGCGAGGTGGCGGAGCTGGGCCATCGAGCCGCTTTCGACCACTGCCCCCTCCCGGATGATGGTGACCCGGTCACACAGGGCCTCCACCTCGCTGAGGGTGTGGCTGCTCAGCAACACCGTGCGGCCGTCCCCGCGCACCTCCTTGATGTACTCGCGGAACTGCGCGTCCATCAGGGGGTCCAGGCCGATGGTGGGCTCGTCCAGGAGCAGCAGCTCCACGTCGCTGGCCAGCGCGGCTATCAGTGCCACCTTCTGCCGGTTGCCCTTGGAGTAGGCCCGGCCCTTCGTGGTGGGATCCAGCTCGAAGCGCTCGATGAGGTCGGCTCGCCGCTTAGGGTCGAGCCCGCCGCGAAGCCGGCCCAGCAGGTCGATCACCTCACCGCCGGACAAGGTGGGCCACAACGCCACGTCGCCGGGCACGTAGGCCAGCCGCCGGTGCAGGGACACGGAGTCGAGCCATGGGTGACCGCCGAGGACGCGCAGGTCACCGGCGTCGGCCCGCAGGAGGCCGAGCAGGATCCGCAGGGTGGTGGTCTTGCCTGCTCCGTTGGGACCCAGGAAGCCGTGAACCTCACCCTCGGCCACGCTCAGGTTGAGTCCGTTGAGCGCCGTGGTCCGGCCGAAGGTCTTGACCAGGCCGACCACGTCGATGACAGCTGCTGAGCCACCCCAGGGAACGTCCACAACGTCAAGATAGACCCCGGTCAGGCCTCCCGGCGGGTCACCGCGCGGCCATTCGCCAGGTGTCGAAAGGCCCTGATGGGCAGGGGCCTGATCAGGCGCTGGCCGGGGCGACGTCGCGCCGGGGCCGGCCGGCCCTGAGCGGTCCCGCTACGCCAGGTCGGCCAGCGGAACGGACGGGTCTGCGAGGGTGTCGGCGTCGACGATGGCGTTCCCGCGGACCAGCGCCTTGATGTTGTCACCCTGGTCCCAGATGTTGGCGTTCATCCCGGCGAGCACGCGCCCGTCCTTGAGCCAGAAGGCGATGAACTCCCGTCCGGCCGGGTCGCCGCGCAGCACGACTCGGTCCCAGTCGGTCGCGTACCCGTTGTACTCCATCCCCAGGTCGTACTGGTCTGAGTAGAAGTACGGAAGCTTCGTGTATGCCGTGTCCAGGCCCAGCATGTTGCGTGCAGCGGCCTGACCCTGGTTGAGGGCGTTGGCCCAGTGCTCCAGGCGAATCCTCTTGTTGTACCTGCTGTTCCAGGTCGAGGCCACATCGCCGGCGGCGAAGACGTCAGGAGCGCTGGTGCGCAGGAGCTCGTCGACCACGATGCCGTTGTCCAGGGCCAGCCCGGCGTCCCGCGCCAGCTCGTCACGCGGTGATGCTCCCACTCCCACGATCACCAGGTCACCCTCGATGACCACGCCGCCGGTGGTACGCACGCCACTGGCACCGCCGCTGCCGACGATCGCCTCGATCCGGGTGGACAGGTGAAGGTCGACGCCGTGCTCGGCGTGCAGGTCGCGGTAGATGCCGCCGACCTCCGGCCCGAGGACCTTGCTGAGCGGCACGGCGCCGGGGGCGACGACCGCAACCTGCGCGCCCAGCTGTCGAGCGGAGGCGGCAACCTCGGAACCGATCCAGCCGGCGCCGATCACCACGACCCGGCTCGCCGCCGTGATTGCCTCCCGCAGGGCGTCCGAGTCGCTCATCCGGCGCAGATACCGCACCCCCGGCAGGTCCGCGCCGGGCAGCGAAAGGTCTGAGAGAGATCTGGGGGCGGCGCCGGTGGACAGCAGGAGCCGGCTGTACGGCATACGGCCGCCATCGGACAGGGTGACCTCGTGGGCGCCCGGGTCGAACGACTCGACGCGGGTGCCGGTCAACAGCTCGATGTCGTGGTCGGCGTAGAAGCCCTCGTCATGGACGTAGAGCTTGCCGGCCGGCTTCTCGCCGCGCAGGTACTCCTTGGACAGCATGGGACGCTCGTAGGGGCGCTCGGCCTCCTCGCCGATCAGCACCACCCGGCCCTCGAAGCCCTCGGTGCGCAACGTCTCGGCCGCCTTGGCACCGGCCAGGCTGGCGCCGACGATGACGAAGGTCTGTTCGGTGGCCATCAGCAACCCCTGGTGAGAGTGAAGAACTCCTGTCGCGACCGCGCGTCGTCGCGCAGCAGGCCGTGGACGGACGAGGTGATCGTGCGGGAGCCGGTGGCCCTGACCCCACGCAGGGACATGCACGTGTGCCCCGCCTCGATCACCACCCCGACTCCCCGGGGGGCGAGGTGCTCCTGCAGCCAGCCGGCCACCTGGACGGTCAGCCGCTCCTGGACCTGGAGGTCGCGCGCGAGCAGCTCCACGACCCGGGCCAGCTTGGACAGGCCGAGGATGCGCTCACCGGGCAGGTAGCCGACGTGCGCGACGCCGGTGAACGGCAGCATGTGGTGTTCGCACAGCGACTGCACCGGGATGCTCCTGGCCAGCACCAGCTGGTCGTAGTGCTCGTCGTTCGGAAAGGTCGTGAGGTCGAACTCTCGCGGCGTCAGCATCTCGGCGAAGGACCTGGCGACCCGGCGGGGGGTGTCGGCCAGGTGCGGCGAGGAGGGGTCACGGCCCAGGGCGAGCAGCAGGTCGCGCACCGCCCGCTCGGCAGCCGGCAGGTTGACCTTCTCGCGGTCGTGCACGACCCGCAGGTGTCGGCTGTCGTCGTCCGGGCCGCCCTTCGCCGCGATCTCATGCTCGAGCTTGGCGATGCTCATGCGTGACCCTTCTAAAAATAGAGTGCATTGACATTAGAAGATACAGTGGAGGCGTGTCAACAGCAGGAGTCCCCTCAACAGGAATCGGTGTAAGGATGCAAGTCATGGCGCCAGGACTACATTCCACGCCCCGTGGTGAGTCCGCCGGCGAGACCGATGCGGCTGATCCGGCGGGTGTTCCCGTGAATGCTCCACTGGATGCTTCACTGGATGCTTCACGGGATGCTCCACTGGATGCTCCGCTGAATGCTTCACTGGATGCTCAGGCGGGGGCTCCCGCGGACTTCTCCTCCGTTCCCGCGGATGTCTCGGCCGTGGCGAGCCTGAACGAGCCGACCCGGCTGCGCATCTACGACTACGTTCGTGTCCGGGCCGAGCCGGTGAGCCGTGACGACGTGGCCGACGCGCTCGGCGTCCCGCGACAGACCGCGGCCTTCCATCTCGACCGTCTGGCCGAGGGTGGCTTGCTGGTCATCTCGTTCGGGCGTCGCAGCGGGCGCAGCGGCCCCGGCGCGGGCCGTCCGGCCAAGCTCTACCAACGCTCCACCCGCCAGGTCTCGGTATCGCTGCCGCCGCGTGGCTACGACCTCGCCGGGCGCCTCCTGGCCGGTGCCTTCGTTGAGGCTGAACAGTCCGGTGAGGCCCCCCGCGACGTGCTCGGGAGGCGGGCACGCGCCCTGGGCCGGACCCTGGCCGGCGAGCTGTCCGGCCAGGACCCCACAAGCTCCCTGATGAGCCTGCTGGAGAGCCACGGCTACGAGCCCCAGACCGAGGGAGCGGGTATTGCGCTGCACAACTGCCCGTTCCATGCCCTGGCCCAGGAGCACGCGGAGCTGACCTGCGGCATGAACCTGCACCTGCTCGAGGGCGTCCTTGAGGGGCTCGGCAATCCTGGTCTGCAGGCCTTCCTCGACCCGCAGCCATCGCGCTGTTGCGTCAGGATGCGTCCGTGACGGGGTCGCACCATGTCCAGCTGACCCCCACCGACCCCACTCTGCGCTACCGCCTCGGCGGCCGGCATGCCTGGCTGGTCTGGTCAGCCGCCATCTCGGTCTACGTCCTGGCTGTCTTCCACCGCACCTCGCTGGGGGTCGCCGGCCTCATCGCGGCCGACCGCTTCCACATCAGCTCTGCCCAGCTCGCGATGTTCACGATGGTGCAGCTGTTCGTGTACGCGGCCATGCAGGTCCCGGTCGGGGTCCTGCTGGATCGATTCGGGGCGAAGAAGCTGCTCGTCACCGGCGTGGCGCTGATGTCAGGAGGGCAGTTCGCCTTCGCCTTCGCCGGCACCTTCGGCGCCGGGGTCGGCGCCCGGGTCTTCGTCGGCATGGGCGACGCGATGATCTTCATCAGCCTCATCCAGCTGGTCGCCCTGTGGTTCCCGCCGGCCCGCACCGCGATGGTCACCCAGATGACCGGCGTGGTGGGTCAGCTTGGCGCGGTCGCCGCCACGGTGCCCCTGTCCGCGGCGCTGCACACGATGGGATGGACCTGGTCGTTCGCCGCAGCGGCAAGCGTCGGCGTCGTCCTGGGCATCGTGCTGATCGTCGTCGTCCGGGACTCGCCCTACGAGAACCACCATCGGGACGAGCTGAAGATGAGGGCGGTTGGCCGGGCGCTGAAGCTGGCGTGGGCCGAGCCGGGGACCAGGCTCGGTCTCTGGTCGCATTTCACCGTGCAGTTCGGCGCCACCGTCTTCGCTCTTCTGTGGGGGTTCCCCTTCCTCGTCTCAGGACAGGGTCTGACTCCGGCCGCGGCCAGTGGCCTGCTCATCCTGATGACGGTCACTGCCGTGCTGGCCAGTCCCCTGATCGGCGCCTTCGTCACCCGGTGGCCGTACTCCCGGTCCACCCTGGTCCTCTGGATCGTCGGCTCCATCATGGCGATCTGGGCGGTTGTGCTTCTCTGGCCCGGGCGGGCGCCCCTGTGGCTGCTGGTCGTCCTGGTGGTGGTGCTCGCGGTAGGCGGCCCGGGATCCATGGTCGGCTTCGACCTGGCGCGGACCTTCAACCCGCCGACCCGGCTTGGCAGCGCAAGCGGGATCGTCAACGTCGGTGGGTTCGTCGCGTCGCTGAGCACGGTCGCGCTGATCGGCATCGTGCTCGACGTGGTGGCGCCGGGCGGGCCGTCGACCTACACGGTGGGCTCGTTCCGGGTGGCCATGTCGGTGCAGTACATCGTGTGGGTGATTGGCATCGTCCAGATAGTGCGTTTCCGGAGAAGGGCTCGCCTGGCGCAGCGCTCCGACCAGGAGCAGCGACCTGACCAGGAGCAGCGACCTGACCAGCCACAGCCACCTGACCAGCCACAGCCACCTGACCAGCCACAGCCGTATGCCGCGGAGCTCCCGGTCGCCGCAAGCCCCGGGGACCCCCCGGCATGACGCCCCGGGTGGGCCACGGCTCCCGACCAGCAGGTCTTCGGCCGGGGCAGGCTCGTCCGGGACGCGAGGCACCGATCGGCGAGCTCACTCTGTCGGGTATTTGTCTGGTTCGTTCTGCCAACCGGCTTTTGTTTGGTTCGTTCTGCCAAACCTGACCTGATGCCCCTACGCTCAGAGGGTTGAGGGTTGTCGACGAGAGGGGATGTCGTGCCGAGCACGCGAAGGTCCAGCCGTTTCCAGCTGGTCACCGCCGCTGCCTCGGCGCTGGCGATCGCCGCGATCGCCCCGCTCAGCGCCCACGCGGATCCTGTCTATCCCTCGTCGGGCCAGGTCAAGGCGGCCAGGGCCGCTGTCGGAGGCAAGGCTGCACAGATCGCTGCCCTTGAAGCCCAGCTGAAGGTGTCCACCGCACGCTTGCAGGAACTCCAGTCGGGCGCTGAGGCGGCCGCCGAGAAGTACAACCTGGCTCGCATCCTGCTTCAGGAGCGCACCGACGCGGCGAAGGCCGCCGCACAGCGTGCCACCGCAGCACGGGAGGTTGCTGACCTCGCCTCCGACAAGCTCGGACAGTCGGCCGCCTCGGCCTACATGCAGGGCGGCAGCCTCGGTCAGCTCGAGCCCTTCCTGTCCAGCAGGGGCCCGCAGGAGGTCCTGGACCGAACCGCCCTCTTCCAGGTGCTCAACGACATCCGCGACCAGGTCCTGAAGGACGCCGAGTCGTCCTTCACGGTGGCCGGCGACCTGCGTCGCCGGGCCGCCCGGGCCCGGGCCCAGCAGCTGGCAGGGGCACAGGCGGCCGAGAGCGCACGGGCCGCTGCGCAGGCCAAGGTGACCCTGGCCGCTGCCGAGACTGCCAAGATCCAGAAGAAGCAGAGCGCGATGATCGCCCAGCTGGCGACCCTGCGCAACACCTCGGTGAGGCTCGAGAAGCAGCGTCAGTCCGGGCTTCAGGCTGCGGCGGAGCGCCGCGCCGCTGCCGCTGCCCTGGCTCGCGCTGCTGCCCAGGCCCGGGCCAACGCCCGTGCTGGTGCCGGGATCCCCGGGGGCACAACTCCTACCCGGGCCGTCGCCCGCCGCGTCATCGCGTTCGCCGACGCTCAGATCGGCAAGCCCTACCTGTGGGGCGGAGCCGGCCCGGGCGCCTGGGACTGTTCAGGTCTGACCATGGCGGCGTGGAAGCAGGCAGGGGTGAACCTCTCGCACTACACCGGGCTCCAGTGGTCCGAGACCAGGCGGGTGCTGCTCACCGACCTGCAGCCCGGTGACCTCGTCTTCTTCGGCACCTCCGGCCCGACCAGCCACCATGTCGGCCTCTACGTCGGCGGTGGTCAGATGATCGATGCCCCGATGACCGGGATGTTCGTGCGCTACGACTCGATCTGGCGTTCGGACATCGTCGCGTACGGCGGGCGACCGTAGCCGCCCGCCGGCCTCAGTGGCCCGGGCCGCTCCACCGGGCGGTGGTCATGCCGACCGCGGCGGCCCGGTCGATGGCCTCCTGGATGACCTTCTCGGCCTCGACCCGACCGCCCCAGTGGGCGCCTTCGACCGACTTGCCCGGCTCCAGGTCCTTGTAGGTCTCGAAGAAGTGCTGGATCTCGAGACGGTCGAACGCGCTGACGTCCTCGAGGTCGGTGATGTGGGCAGCCCTGGGGTCGTGAGCGGGCACCATCAGGATCTTGTCGTCGCCGCCGGCCTCATCGGTCATGTGGAACAGGCCGATCGCCCGAGCGCCGACCAGGCATCCGGGGAACGTCGGCTCATCGAGCAGGACGAGTGCGTCCAGCGGGTCGCCGTCCTCGCCGAGGGTGTCCTCGACGTAGCCGTAGTCGGCCGGGTAGCGCGTGGAGGTGAACAGCAGCCGGTCGAGCCGGATGCGGCCGGTGGCGTGATCCACCTCATACTTGTTGCGGTGTCCCTTGGGGATCTCGATGGTGATGTCGTACTCCACGGCAGTGCCCTTCGATCGTGTTTGGCTCAGGCTCGTGCGTCAGTCTCCAGCATCTGGCCCATTCGTGCACGGCTGGGTTGAGCGCTGGGACGCAGCCGTGGAGGATGTGGGCATGACCTCAACCGAAATGGCCCCTCAGACCCCGAGTACCGGGACCAGTGGTTTCGTGGACTGGGACTTCGCCAAGGCCACCGGGCGCCGACTCGTGCAGGCTGGCCCCAAGGTGATGCCCGACCAGGCCGCCGAGGTCGTCGCCTCCCTGCGTTCGGCAGCCGAGCGATCCCGTGGCCCGGTCGCGGAGACAGCCCGGATGCACTCGCCCGAAGGCTCCAGCGCCGTCCTGATCGTGGATCGTCCGGGCTGGATCGAGGCCAACGTCGACTCCCTGCAGTCCATGCTCGAGCCGGTCATCACCAGCATGCTCGCCAAGCGCAAGAACCCGACCCCTGACTCGTCCCTGATGATGGGCGTCGGCGGCAAGGTCACCGGCGCCGAGGTGGGCACGCTCACCGCGTTTCTCTCCAGCAAGATCCTGGGCCAGTACGACCTGGCCCCCGACGGCACCCCCCGCCTGCTCCTGGTGGCGCCCAACGTGCTGCAGACCGAGAACGAGCTCGGCGTCGACCCGGCGGACTTCCGGCTCTGGATCTGCCTGCACGAAGAGACCCACCGGGTGCAGTTCACCGCGGTGCCCTGGCTGCGCCAGCACGTCATCGACTCGGCCCGTGGGCTCTCCCTGGACCTCGCGCCGGACCCCGACCAGCTCGGGGAGAAGCTCCTCCAGATCGCCCACAACCTGCCCGACGCCCTTCGCAGCGGGGGCAACGGCCTGACCGACATCTTCGCCACTGCCAGGCAGCGCGCCGAGATCGCCAAGGTGACCGCGATCATGTCGTTGCTGGAGGGGCATGCCGACGTGGTCATGGACGACGTCGGACCGGCAGTCGTGCCCAGCGTCGAGTACATCCGGGGCAGGTTCCAGCAGCGACGCAACGACCTGAGCGGGGTCGACAAGATCCTGCGCCGGTTGCTCGGTCTCGAGGCCAAGATGCGCCAGTATCGCGACGGAGCCAGGTTCGTGCGTGCCGTCACCGCCACTGTGGGTACCGACGGCTTCAACGCCGTGTGGACCTCGCCGCAGACCCTGCCGCTGCCCGAGGAGATCGAGAACCCGCCGGCGTGGGTCCAGCGCGTCCACGGCTGATCGGCGGCGCCCCGTGACCGGACCTCATCGCGCCATCGCGGCGACCCGTGTGGCTGTACGACAGGCTCTGCGACAGATCCCGCAGGTCACAGAGGTCACACAGAGCACGCAGAGCACGCAGAGCACGTCGAGCACGCAGAGCACGCAGAGCACGCAGAGCACACGGTCCGACCAGAGTGCGCAGGACCGGCAGCCCGGCCAGATCCAGCACGATGGGCTCGTCCTCGTGGCCTGCAGCGGCGGCGCGGACTCCCTCGCGCTCGCGGCCGCAGCTGCCTTCGAGGCCCCGCGGGCCGGATTGTCGGCGGGTGCCGTGATCGTGGACCACGACCTGCAGGACGGGTCTCTGGCAGTGGCCGAGCGGGCGGCCGACCAGTGTCGCGGACTCGGCCTGAGCCCGGTCGAGGTCGTCACGGTCAGGGTTGGCGGCCCTGGAGCCGGCGCAGGTTCCGGCACCGGCCCGGAGTCGCGAGCCAGGGATGCGCGATACCAGGCGTTCGACGATGTCCTGGAGCGGGCCGGTGCGGTTGCGGTCCTGCTCGGTCACACCCGCGACGACCAGGCGGAGCAGGTCCTGCTGGGCCTGGCCCGAGGCTCCGGGGCGCGGTCGCTGTCCGGTATGCCGGCTCGTCGTGGACCATATGTCCGCCCCTTTCTGGGTGTGGCCAGGGTCATCACCGTCGCCGCGTGTGAGGCGGCCGGCCTCACACCCTGGTTGGACCCGCACAACAGCGACCCTGCATACGGGCGGGTTCGCGCTCGTGCCCTGCTGCCGGTTCTGGAGGCCGAGCTCGGTCCGGGAACGGTTGCGGCACTGGCGCGTTCGGCTGATCTGCTCCGCGATGACGCCGATGCGCTCGATGATCTCGCGGCGCAGGCCCGTCGCGGGCTCGGCCCGGGCCGGGTCATCCCGGCCACGGCGCTCCTGACATTGCCCAGGGCCATCCGCACTCGCGTCTGGCGGCTGCTCGCCCTCGAGGCCGGCTGCCCGCCGGGCGCGTTGATTGCCAACCACATCGACTCGCTCGACACCCTGGTCACCGGCTGGCGCGGGCAGGGCCCGATCGATCTGCCGGGACATGTCCAGGGGAGCCGGACCGATGGGCAGGTGGTCGTCGCATCGACCCGTCGGGTTGAATAGGGGGGCAGGAGTTGGCGCAGACCCGCACTTTGCCCGCCGCTGACGTTCTGCTCGCTCGCCATCAGTACAGGCTGATCATCAGGACAGTCTGATCACCAGTACAGAATGTCAAGGAGCTGTTGTGGACGCCGCCCATATGGGAGCAGACCTGGAACGCGTGCTCGTCACCGAGGAGGAGATCCAGGCCCGGCTCGCCGAGCTGGCTGAAGAGATCTGGCATGACTACGAGGGCAAGGACCTGCTGCTGGTGGGCGTTCTGAAGGGGGCAGTGATGGTGATGTCCGACTTCATGCGGGCCCTGCCCGGCACGGCGCCGATGGACTGGATGGCCATCTCGTCCTACGGCTCCGGCACCAAGAGCTCCGGGGTGGTGCGGATCCTCAAGGACCTGGACACCGACATCACCGACAGGCACGTGCTGATCGTCGAGGACATCGTCGACTCGGGGCTGACCCTGAGCTGGATCCGGTCCAACCTCGAGTCGCGTTCAGCCGCGTCGGTGGAGATCATCACCCTGCTGCGCAAGCCCGAGGCGGCCAAGGTCACCGTCGACGTCAAGTACGTGGGCTTCGACATCCCCAACGAGTTCGTCGTCGGCTACGGCCTCGACTATGACGAGAAGTACCGCAACCTGCGGGACGTCGGGACCCTGGCGCCTCACGTCTACACCTGAGGCCGGAACGACGCCGCCGCGCCGCACGTTTGTCTGATGTGACCCGTTGACTGCTGGAGACTGCAGGAGAAGGCGGCAACCCCTGTGCGGGGTAAGGTCGTAAGGATGGTCGTCGCGCTCGAAAGACCGCGTTGGCGTCTCTGAACCGGCGTCACCGCGCTGACTTCTCTGAAATCATTGGTTGTTGCAGTGAGTGTTTCTGCAGTCAGTGTTGTTGCAGTGAGTGTCGTTGCAGTGAGTGTTGTTGAAATCATTGTCGTACTGACGTGGCTGAACTGACCAGGGCCGAACGAGCAGGAAGGACGGGGCACCGAGCCCCGCAGAAATACATGGACTTCAAGCGCATCCTTCGCACCCCGATCGTCTGGGTGGTGCTCATCTTCGGCATCGGCCTGCTGTGGCTCACCCTGTCCAGCTCTAGCGGATTCGTGCGCATCGACACCTCGGCCGCCCAGAAGCTGATCAACGACGGATCAGTGGAATCGGCCAAGTTCGTCGGCACCGACCAGCTCGACATCACTCTCAAGCCGGGCAAGACGTACTCCGACGGCGACAAGGTCAAGGCCGCCACCAAGGTGACGACCTACTACGTCCCCCAGCGCGGTGAGGCCCTGGTGGTGGCTGTCTCGGCCCACCAGCCGCCCAAGGGCTACACGGATGAGCCGCCCCAGCAGAACTGGTTCTTCAGCATCCTGGCCACGATCGTCCCGCTGATCATCATCCTCGGCCTGTTCTGGTTCCTGATGAGCCAGATGCAGGGCGGCGGTTCCAAGGTCATGCAGTTCGGCAAGAGCAAGGCCAAGCTGGCCAACAAGGACACCCCCAAGGTCACGTTCGCCGACGTCGCCGGGGTTGACGAGGCCGTCGAGGAGCTTCTCGAGATCAAGGAGTTCCTCGCGGAGCCCGCCAAGTTCCTTGCGGTCGGCGCCAAGATCCCCAAGGGCGTCCTGCTCTACGGACCTCCCGGCACGGGCAAGACCCTGCTGGCGCGCGCCGTTGCGGGTGAGGCCGGGGTGCCGTTCTACTCCATCTCCGGTTCGGACTTCGTCGAGATGTTCGTCGGTGTCGGCGCATCCCGGGTGCGCGACCTGTTCGAGCAGGCCAAGGCCAACGCCCCCGCCATCGTGTTCGTCGACGAGATCGACGCCGTCGGCCGCCACCGCGGTGCCGGCCTCGGCGGCGGTCACGACGAGCGTGAGCAGACGCTGAACCAGCTTCTCGTCGAGATGGACGGCTTCGACGTCAAGACCAACGTCATCCTGATAGCCGCCACGAACCGTCCCGACATCCTCGACCCCGCGCTGCTGCGCCCCGGGCGCTTCGACCGCCAGATCGCGGTCGACGCACCCGACATGATCGGCCGTCACAACATCCTTCAGGTGCATGGCAAGGGCAAGCCGCTGGCCACCGGCGTGGACCTCCTCGCGGTGGCCCGTCGTACGCCCGGATTCACCGGTGCCGACCTGGCCAACGTGCTCAACGAGGCGGCACTGCTGACCGCCCGCGGCAACGCCAAGCTGATCGACGACCTCTCCCTGGACGAGGCCATCGACCGGGTGGTCGCGGGTCCGCAGAAGCGCACCCGGATCATGAGCGCCAAGGAGAAGAAGATCACCGCGTACCACGAGGGTGGACACGCTCTGGTCGCCTCGGCGATGCTCAACACCGATCCGGTCACCAAGATCACGATCCTGCCCCGCGGCCGGTCCCTGGGTTACACGATGGTGATGCCGCTGGACGACAAGTACTCCACCACCCGCAACGAGATGCTCGACCAGCTGGCCTTCGCCCTGGGCGGTCGCGTCGCGGAGGAGATGATCTTCCACGACCCGACGACCGGCGCGGGCAACGACATCGAGAAGGCCACCACGCTGGCCCGGCGGATGGTCACCCAGTTCGGGATGAGTGAGCGCATCGGCGCCATCAAGCTCGGCCAGGACGGCAGCGGCGAGGTCTTCCTCGGTCGTGACATGGGTCACCAGCGTGACTACTCCGAGTCGGTGGCTGCTGTCGTCGACGAGGAGATCCGGCGACTGATCGAGGCCGCGCACGACGAGGCCTGGCATGCGCTGAACGCCAACCGCGAGGTTCTCGACCGCCTGGTGCTCGAGCTGCTCGAGAAGGAGACGCTGGCCAAGGCTCAGCTCACCGACATCTTCGCCAACGTGGTCAAGCGCCCTCAGCGCCCGGTGTGGCTCTCCAGCGAGCGTCGTCACGTCAGCGACGTCCCGCCGGTGATGACACCAGCGGAGCATGCAGCCATGTCAGCCGTGCCGACGCCCCAGGACTCACCTCCCGACGGACAGCCGCCGACGGCTGTGATCGAGATCCCTGAGGGCGGTCATGCCAACCCCAGCTCCGATTGACCTGGAGCGTATCGAGCACGCCGTTCGTGAGCTCCTGCTGGCGATCGGTGAGGACCCGGACCGTGACGGGCTCAAGAACACCCCCGCCCGGGTGGCGAGGTCCTACAGGGAGATCTTCGCGGGTATGTCGCAAACGCCGCAGGACGTTCTCACGACGACCTTCGAGATAGGCCACAACGAGCTCATCCTGGTGAAGGACATCGAGGTCTACAGCACCTGCGAGCACCATCTCGTGCCGTTCCACGGGGTCGCCCACGTGGGCTACATCCCTGGGGTCGACGGGAGGGTGACCGGGCTGTCCAAGCTGGCGCGTCTGGTGGATGTCTATGCCCGGCGCCCGCAGGTTCAGGAGCGGCTGACCTCGCAGATCGCCGACGCCCTGACCCAGCACCTCAGGCCACTGGGAGTCCTGGTCGTCATCGAGTGCGAACACCTGTGCATGTCCATGCGCGGGGTCCGCAGACCCGGTTCACGAACCATCACCTCGGCAGTGCGAGGCCAGCTCCGTGATCCCGCGACCCGCGCCGAGGCGATGGGGTTGGTGCTGGGCGGTATCCGGTGAGCGATCGCGCTCCCGCGCACCTTCCCTCAGAGGTCCCGTCGCCGGGGGATTCCTCAGGGGTCTCAGCACCGGACCTATCACCGAGGGTCTCCCCACGGAAGGGTTCTTCATTGCGGGCAGGGTTCAACAAGCGCCGCTCGCGCGCCCCCGCTGTCGTGGGCACGCTCACCTACCTGGTCGGTTTCGCCGACATCGCCACCGGTATGTCGGCGGGCTGGCGGCACCGCCTGCATCCGCTGAGCGACCTCCTGCCGGGCGCCATCGCCGCCGCTCACGCGGCGACGGTCGTGTCCGGCATACTGCTGCTGCTGCTGGCACATGCGCTGCGGCGACGCAAGCGTCGTGCATGGCGGGCGGCAGTGGCGTTGCTGGCAGCCAGCGTGGTTCTGCACACGGTCAAGTTCGAGGTCGTTCCCATGGCCATGTCGCTGGCGGTGCTGGTCGCCCTGATCGCCTACCGGGCGGAGTTCAGGGCATCGGGTGACCCGACGACCCGTTGGCGGGCGGTGCGGGTGTTCCTCGCGCTGGGGGCAGCCAGCCTGGTCGTCGGTGTGCTGACGCTGACCCTGCTGCGTCGCCACGTGGTGGGGGGGCCACCCAGCCTGTCGGACAGTGTCCAGGAGGTTCTCGCCGGTCTGGTGGGTCTTGAGGGGCCGCTGCGATTCTTCGATGAACGTGCCACCGACCTGGTGGGTGCCATGTTCCTCGGGCTCGGCCTGATGACTGCCCTGACCACCACCTATCTCGCGCTGCGCCCCCCCACCCCTCGTTCGGAGCTGACCGACGCCGACGAGGCGTCCATGCGCGCCCTGCTGCACCGCAGCCCGGACTCGCTCGGGTACTTCAACCTGCGTCGCGACAAGAGCGTGGTCTGGTCCGAGTCGGGGAAGTCCGCGATCGCCTACCGCGTCGTGTCCGGCGTGATGCTGGCCAGTGGCGACCCCCTCGGAGATCCCGAGGCCTGGCCCGGGGCGATCGCCAGCTTCCTGGCAGAGGCCGAGCAGCACGCCTGGACACCCGCGGTCATCGGTTGTTCGGAGCGAGCCGGCAAGGTCTGGTGTCGAACGGCCGGCTTCAGCGCCCTGGAGCTGGGCGACGAGGCTGTGGTGGACGTGGAGACCTTCTCTCTGGACGGACGACCGATGCGCAACGTCCGGCAGATGGTGAAACGGATCGAGCGGGCCGGCTACACGACAGAGGTCCTGCGGGCCGGCAGCGTCTCCGACGGGGAGCGACGCCGTGCTCTGGTCGACGCTGACGCCTGGCGGGGCACTGAGACCGAGCGTGGCTTCTCGATGGCCCTGGGCCGGCTGGTGGACCCGGTGGACCCCGACTGCGTCTTCGCGGTGGCGAGGCAGGATGGGGTCATGCGAGGGTTTCTGCAGTTCGTGCCCTGGGGTCCTGACGGCATGTCGCTGGATCTCATGCGTCGCGACCGAACCGCGGACGCCGGGGTCAACGAGCTGCTCATCGTGGACGCGCTCCGGGCCTGTCCCGCGCTGGGCGTCAAACGCGTCTCGCTCAACTTCGCGGCCTTCCGCTCGACCCTCGAGCGTGGCGAGCGCCTTGGCGCCGGACCGGTCGTCCGTGGGTGGCGCAGAGTGCTGTTGTTCGCCTCCCGCTGGTTCCAGATCGAGAGCCTGTACCGCTTCAACGCCAAGTTCCAGCCGACCTGGGAGCCGCGTTTCGTCGTCTTCCCGGCGACCCGTGACCTGCCCCGCATCGCGATCGCCGCCCTTGAGGCCGAGGCGTTCCTCACCTGGCCGCATCTGCGGCGGTTGAGCGGGGCGTGACGATGAGCACCCTGGTGATGGGCGTCCTCAACGTCACGCCCGACTCCTTCAGCGACGGCGGCAGGTGGTTCTCCCCGGAGTCGGCGGTGGCCCACGGGCTGCACCTGCTGGAGCAGGGCGCTGACATCCTGGATGTGGGGGGTGAGTCCACCCGCCCGGGCGCCGACCGGCCGGTCGAGGAAGAGGAGCTGGACCGGGTCATTCCGGTGATCCGTGAGCTGTCCCGGGCCGGGGCAAGGGTCTCGGTCGACACCATGAGGTCCTCGGTCGCCAGGGCGGCCGTTGAGGCCGGTGCGTCCATCGTGAACGATGTCAGTGGCGGACTGGCCGACCCGGACATGGCGCAGGTGGTGGCCGCCGCCGGGGTCCCGTTCGTGGTCATGCACTGGCGCGGCCACAGCGACCGGATGCAGGAGCGCACGTCCTACGGCGACGTGGTCGCCGACGTCTGCCGCGCGTTGAGCGAACGGGTGGCTGACCTGTGCGCCCGGGGGGTCGACCGGGATCAGCTGATCCTTGACCCCGGGTTCGGCTTTGGCAAGCTCGCCCGGCACAACTGGGCGCTGCTTGCTCATCTGGACGCGTTGCAGTCCCTGGGGTTTCCGGTGCTCATCGGAACGTCGCGGAAGGCATTTCTGGGCCGGCTGGGCATCCCCGACGGGGGCCCGCCCCGACCTCCCGCGCAGCGGGACGCGGCAACCGCCGCAACCACCGTGATCGCCGGGCTCGCGGGGGTCTGGGGGGTGCGTGTTCATGACGTGGCGTCGAGTGTTGACGCGCTCCGGGTGGTCACCGCAGTGGAGGAGGTTCGATGACGGATCTTATTGTCCTGCAAAGGGTCTCGGCTCGCGGCTTCCACGGGGTGCTGGACGTGGAGAAAGCCGAGGGGCAGGAGTTCGTGGTCGACGTGACCCTTGAGGTTGACCTGCGCAGGGCCGGTCGCACTGACCTCCTGGCGCACACGGTCAGCTACGCCGAGGTCGCAGCCGATGTCGTGGCGCTGATCACCGGGCCGTCCCTGGACCTGATCGAGACGCTGGCCGACCGGATCGCCGCCGCTGCCCTGCGGCGCCCGCTGGTGCAGGCCGTCACGGTCACGGTCCACAAGCCACAGGCCCCCGTCGGGGTGCCGTTCGGCGACGTCCAGGTGGTGGTCGAGCGCCACCGCGACGAGCCGGTCGTGATCGCTCTGGGGGCCAACCTCGGCGCCGTGCAGGCCACGCTCGAGGCTGCCGTTCGAGGGCTGGCCGAGGTTGACGGGCTGCAGGTCACCGCTGTCTCGGACCTGTTCGAGACAGACCCGGTAGGCGGTCCGGAGCAGCCTGCATACCTGAACGCCGTCGTCCTCGGGCGGACCCGCCTGGCGGCCTTCTCGGTGCTCACCGAGCTGCACAGGATCGAGGCCGAACACGGGCGAGTTCGTGAAACCCGCTGGGGAGCAAGGAGTCTGGACTGTGACCTCATTCAGTACGGCGACCCCGAGGTGGGGTCTGACCTGGTCAGCAACGACCCCGAGCTGATGCTTCCGCACCCCCGCGCACAGGAGCGGGCGTTCGTCCTCGCGCCGTGGGCTGCCGTCGATGCCCAGGCGGTGCTTCGGGTTGACGACGCGCTGGTCCCGGTCAGTGAGCTGCTCCGGCGCGCCGAGGGTGGCGACGGTGGTGAGGCCTCCGGCGTACGGCCCGGCCCGGCATGGAGTCCCCGGTGCTGAGGAACGGCCGAGGCCTCTCGATCCGGCTCGTGCTGCTGGTCTCGGTGGTCGTCACCGGCTTCTCCTACCTGGTCCTTCGCCTCTGGACCAACCAGGGTGGCACCCTTCCTCCGGCGTCCTGGAGCGGGCTCATCGTTCTGGTGTTCATGGCATGCGGGGTCTTCTTCGCCGGGCTGCCGGTGCGTCGTTTCCTGCGCGGGAAGGCCACCAAGCCGCTCAACCCCATGCGGGCCATGCGCACCCTGGTTCTCGCTCAGGCCTGCGCCCTGACCGGGGCGGTGGTCGCCGGATGGTATGTCGCCCAGGTCCTGGTGCTGCTCCCGACCCTGGACGTCCCCTCGCGTCGCACCGTGGCGATCATGCTGGCGGCGTTGGCGGCGGGTGGAGTCCTGATGGTGGCCGCCGGGTTGCTGACCCAGGCGATGTGCCGGGTGGACAAGGATCACCGTGACCCGGACAAGGACCCGGACGAGAGCCTGGACCGTGGCGGCAAGGACGGTCCCGACGGCTCGAACGAGTACTGAGGGGCCGGAGCGCGAGTGCCGGGTGGCCGGAGCGCGAGGGCCGGAGCGCGAGTACTGGGTTGCCGGAGCGCGAGGGCCGGAGCGCGAGGGCCGGAGCGCGAGTACTGAGAGGGCCGGGAGCGCTACTTGTCGACGTCTCCCACGACGAAGAACATCGAGCCCAGGATGGAGACCATGTCCGACAGGAGGTTGCCCGGCAGCACTGCCGCCAGCACGGCGACGTTGTTGAAGGACGCCGAGCGCAGCTTGAGGCGCCAGGGGGTCTTCTCGCCCCGCGATACGAGGTAGTAGCCGTTGAAGCCGAGCGGGTTCTCGGTCTGGGTGTAGAGGTGGCCCTCCGGCACCTTCAGGATCTTGGGCAGCTTGACGTTGATCGGGCCCTGCGGGAGTGACCCGAGCGTGGCCAGGCAGTGCTCGGCCAGATCGAGGCTCACGTGGACCTGCTCCAGCAGGCACTCGAGTCGCGCCAGGGCATCGCCCTCGGTGCGGGTGACGACGCGACCGGGGCCGCCCTCGGCGAAGAGCTCGCCGTAGGCCAGGTACGGCTCATCGCGCCGCAGATCCATGTCGACGCCGGAGGCGCGGGCGATGGGCCCCGAAACCCCGTACGCCGCAATCATCTCGGGGGTCAGGACTCCGACGCCCTTGGTCCGGGCGTGGACGATCTCGTTGCCGACCAGGAGGCTCTCCAGCTCGGGCAGGCGGCTCTTCACGGCCTTGATCGCCGCGTCAACCCGCGCCAGCCAGCCAGCGGGAAGGTCGGCCTTGAGGCCACCCACCTGGTTGAACATGAGGTGCATCCGCCCGCCGGTAGCCTCTTCCAGCACCGCCTGGAGCTCCTCGCGCTCTCGGAACGCGAAGAAGATCGGAGTGATCGCACCCAGCTCAAGGGGATACGAGCCGAGGAACACCAGGTGGCTCAGAACGCGGGTGAGCTCGGCCACCAGCGTGCGGGTCCACGTGGCGCGCTCGGGCACCTCTATGCCGAGCATGGCCTCGACCCCCAGGACGACACCGAGCTCGTTGGCGAACCCCGACAGCCAGTCGTGGCGGTTGGCCAGAACCATGATCTGCCGATAGTCGCGTACCTCGAAGAGCTTCTCGGCACCGCGGTGCATGTAGCCCACGATCGGTTCGGCGGAGACGATGCGCTCACCGTCGACGACCAGCCGCAGCCGAAGTACGCCGTGAGTGGCAGGGTGCTGGGGTCCGACGTTGAGCACCATGTCGGTTGTTTCGAGCGCGCCGGCGCGCATCCCGACGGTGAGCTCTTGCGACGTCGTCATGTCGGCAGTCTGTCATGCGCGCCAACCGGCCAAGCCTCTGGTAGGTGCGCCAAGGGGTCAGCCGATCAGCAGGCTGGGTCGTTCTGGGCTTTGACGGCTTGCCCCCTGGGGTCGAGAGTCAGCAGCACGACCCTCTCCGAGTCCGGCAGTCGGGCGAACTCGTTCAGGGTCGACGATCTCTGGACAGGAGGCTTGTCGAGGGCGACACAGTGCCGGTAGGTGAAGACTGCCCCTGGGGCAACGGGGATACGGTACGTGATCTTGCTGTTGAGGTTCTGGTAAGGCGCATCCGAGTGCACGTGGATCGGAACCCCGTTGGCGGCGAGCGTGGAGTCGGTAACCCCGTATGCCGTCCACCGGTCAAGGATGATGACGGGCACCCCGCCGTCGTTCTGAACTCTGACGATCGTTCCCAGGTCGAACTTGCGGCCGACGACATCGCTCTTTGCTGTGCCTCCCGGCGTGGTGGCGGCGGGGGTCGTCGAGGCGACGCTCGCTGTCACGGTCGGCGTGGTCGTCACGGTCACCATGACAACCGGTGGCGTGGAGGATCCGCCACCGCATCCGCTCAGCAGGGTGACTGCCGCGGCAAGACAGAGTCCGGCCGTTGCGCGGTGGGGGTGGGTGAAGGCCGCTGGCTGAGCCTTCCAGGGACTTCTTCGAGACAGGCTCACTGCGATGATCGACATCACGGGATCTAGCCTCTCATCTCACGTGGCTGAAGGCCCACAGGAAGTCGCCGAGTCCAGCCCGAGCCGTCAGCGCGGCGGCTGCCGAGGCGGTGCTCAATTCCTTCAGGTATGCCGCTGGGTTACTTCGTGCCAGATCGTGCGGGGGGATCTGGCCGCTGATCCCCAGCGCTCGCAACGCAGTTCGCTGATCAGTGAGTTTGTCGTGAGTGAGGGAGTCCATGGCGACATGCGCGGTCAGGTCACAGGATCCATCGGGAACTGGCAGTACCTGGCGCCCCTGTCTGAAGCCCGTCAGAGTGCCCGGTGCAGGACGGGAATCGATGGTGTGCCCGTAGTCGACCGCGATCGCGAGGCCGGATCCGATCCGGGCCACGAGGTTGTCCCAGGCGATGTCGCGTGTCTGCCCGATCTCGACGCGGTCTCCGGTCTCCAGATGATCAGCTGGCCAGAATCGGCGGCACCACTGCCGATTGGTGCCTGACACCAGATCGCCGAGTCGTTCGTCTCCGGTTGAGTCGTTGACGAGGACCTCGTGGAGCTCGCCGCCGGTGCCCAGCTCGGCAATTGGGCACGGCACGACATCGAGCCATTCGTTGGCGAAGACCAGGGTGTCGGTCAGGCCGTCGAGCTCGTCCGGAAGCTGCTCCCCGCCAGGGGACTGAAGCCAGCCGATGGGTTCGCTGAGCTGAGGCCGGGCGACGATGTCGACCCCGATGCAGCGAACCTGCGGGCCCAGTCGGTGGACCTGCTCGAGCAGCTCGCCCCGGCCGCAACCCATGTCCACGAATGTGTCCAGGCCCTCCTGGTCCATCAGCGTCAGCAGGGCCCGGGCCAGCTGTTCGCCGATCTGTGGCACCCCCTGAGTTGCGGTCGAGAAGTGGCCGGCGGGCCCGGCCGCCTGCCGGTAGAAGCCGCCCTCGCCATAGAGAGCCCGATCCCACGCCTGTTGCCACGAAGTCCACGTCACGGGCTGAACGCTACGTGTTCGGGGGACGCGCTAGCGTTTCGGGCGTGAGTGACCTGCCAGCAGCGACCCAGCGACCCGCCCGGCTCGACGTCGGCATCGTCGGCACCGGGCGGGTCGGTGCCGTCCTCGGTGCCGCCCTCCACCGGGCCGGTCACCGTCTGGTGGCCGTCTCGGCTGTGAGTGAGCAGTCACGCACACGGGCTGCGACGTTGCTGCCCGGCATACCCATCATGTCCGTTGAAGAGGTCATCGCGAGGGCCGAGCTGGTCCTGCTGACGGTCCCCGACGACGCCCTCCCGCCTCTGATCGCAGGCTTGAGCGCCACCAGCTCCTGGCAGGCCGGACAGCTCGTGGTGCACACCTCTGGGCGTTACGGCACGGCTGTCTTCGAGGCCGCGGCCGGCCATCACATCCTGGGGTTGGCCCTGCATCCGGTGATGACCTTCACTGGCACGTCAATGGACCTCCAGCGGCTGGCCGACTGCTGCTTCGGCATCACCGCCCCGGAGGTGTTGCGCCCCGTCGCTGAGGCGCTCGTGCTCGAGATGGGTGCCGAGCCGGTGTGGATCGAGGAGCAGGACCGGCCGATGTACCACGCCGGGCTCGCTCACGGTGCCAACCACCTGGTGACCTTGGTGGCACAAGCCCTTCAGGTGGTGGGCTCGGCCGGGGTCCAGGACCCTCAGCGGCTCATTGCCCCCCTGCTGCATGCTGCGCTCGACAACGCGCTTCGGCTCGGAGACGGTGCACTCACCGGACCGGTTGCCCGAGGTGATGCGGGTACGGTTGCGGCGCACCTGGCACAGCTGAACCGGCAGACCCCAGATATTCGGCCGACCTATGTCGCGCTCGCCCGGGCGACCGCAGAGCGGGCGCTCGCCAGTGGACGGTTGACGGCGGCCGATGCTGAGCCCCTGCTCGACATTCTTGCTACCCCGGAGGAACGACCGTGACCGAGACCTTTGACGACTCAAACAGCACAGGCACCCCAGAGACCACAGCCACGACAGGCAGCACGACGAGTGTGACCGGCTCGGTCAGCGTCGGTCCGGTGGTCGCGCGGACCCGCGCCGAGCTGAGGGTCGCGCGCGCGGCGCTGGGTGCGGGCGATGTAGGCGTGGTCATGACGATGGGCGCTCTTCACGAAGGGCATGCGACGTTGATCCGTCGGGCGAGGGGCGATGCTCGGCACGTCATCGTCACGATCTTCCTCAATCCGTTGCAGTTTGGTCCTCGTGAGGATCTCGCGCGTTACCCCCGCACGAACGAGGCGGATCTGGAGATCTGCAGGCGCGAAGGCGTCGATCTGGTCTTCATGCCGACGCCGAGTGTCGTCTATCCCGAGGGTGATCCGGAGGTTCGGGTCTCCGCGGGGCCGCTCGGGAACGTGCTCGAGGGTCAGACCCGGCCCGGCCACTTCGACGGAGTCCTGACCGTGGTGGGCAAGCTGCTCCACCTGACCCGTGCCGACCACGCGTATTTCGGCCAGAAGGATGCCCAACAGCTGTTACTCATCCGCCGGATGACGCGTGACCTGGACTTCCCGGTCGAGGTCGTCTCGGTGGCTACGGTCAGGGAGGCTGATGGCCTGGCGATGAGCAGCCGCAACAGGTACCTCGGCGAGTCGGACCGGGAGGCGGCATTGTGCCTGTCCCGGGCGCTGAGAGCCGGCGCTGCTGCCGCTGTCGAAGGACCTTCGGCCGTACGTCGCGCCGCGCGGTCAGTGCTGGTCGAGGAGCCGCTGGTCCTCATCGACTACCTCGTGCTCGTTGATCCTGCGACATTGAAAGACGTGCCTGAGTGGTTCTGCGGCGAGGCGCTGCTCGCCGTCGCCGGTCGGGTGGCGACCACCCGGCTGATCGACAACGTGCCCGTCAATGTGGGACCAGGCGGCGGGGCGCTCGAGGTCTTCTCCGAGGACGCCGGGCGCGGCCATGACCAGCCTGACCTCGCGAGCCCTCCGAGCTGAAGGACACCCTGTGCCACGCAACGTGCTCAATGCCACGACCCTTCGCATCCCGGCCCGGCTGACGGCGCCGGAGCCGGGGTGGGTCATCTCGGCTGACGTCATCGTGGTCGGCTCGGGTATTGCCGGTCTCACGGCCGCACTGCGTCTGCGCCAACGGGTCGACCGCGTACTGCTCGTCACCAAGACCGTGCTAGCCGAGGGGTCGACGCAATGGGCCCAGGGTGGCATCGCTGCCGCTCTGGATCCTGCGGACTCGGCGGACGAGCATCTTGTGGACACCCTGGTCGCAGGCGCCGGCGTTTGTGACCAAGAGGCCGTTCGCATCCTGGTCTCCGAGGGGCCGGCCCGTGTTCGTGAGCTGGCGACCCTCGGCGCACAGTTCGACCGTGGGTCCGACGGCGAGATCTCGCTGACGCGAGAGGGCGGTCACGGCCGGGACCGGATCGCCCACGCCGGTGGAGACGCGACAGGCAAGGAGATCTCCCGGGCGCTGATCGCATCGCTGGACGCGGCGCTGATCGCGGTCACGGAAGATCCGGGTATCGACGTGCTTGAGCATGCGCTGGTCGTGGATCTGTTGCAGGACAAGGACTCTCGTGTATGTGGCGTGACGCTGCACGTCATCGGCGAGGGTCAGATGGACGGCGTTGGCGCAGCCCGTGCCCGAGCTGTCGTCCTCGCCACCGGCGGGATCGGGCAGGTCTACTCGGCCACCACGAACCCGTCCGTGGCCACGGGTGACGGCGTTGCGGCCGCTCTGCGGGCGGGTGCTGTGATCGCCGACCTCGAGTTCGTCCAGTTTCACCCAACGGTCCTTTGGCTGGGTGAGGGCGCGAGCGGCCAGCAGCCGCTTCTTTCCGAGGCTATGCGCGGTGAGGGCGCTTTCCTCGTGGACCGCGACGGCGTGCGGTTCATGCCGGGGGTTCACGATCTCGCGGACCTTGCTCCGCGCGACGTCGTGGCCAAGGCGATCGTCGCCCGGATGGCGCAGACTGATGTCGACCACGTCTATCTGGATGCCCGCCATCTCGGCAAGGAGTTTCTCGAGAAGCGGTTCCCCTCGATCATCGCTCGCTGTCGCGAGCTTGGCTTCGACCCGGTGAGCGAGCTGCTGCCCGTGGCTCCTGCCCAGCACTACGCCAGCGGGGGAGTGCGCACAGACCTTGTCGGCCGATCCAACCTGGCGGGGTTGTATGCCTGTGGTGAGGTCTCGTGCACCGGGGTTCATGGTGCCAACCGGCTCGCCTCCAACTCCCTTCTCGAGGGTCTGGTCTTCGCCGATCGCATCGCTGACGACATCACCTTGCGCTTGTCGGTGGGCGATCTGAGCTCGACCGACCCTTTCGTGCGCAGGGAGGACACCGCACTGGTCGCCCGCAAGCAGCGCACTGCGGTCCAGCGGGCGATGACGTTCGGCGCCGGAGCTGTGCGCTCTGCCGACTCGTTGGCACAGGGTGCCAAGGACCTCCGGCTCATCGCCGACTCGGCTTCGGGATCGACGGCCGATCCTGATTCGTGGGAGACCTCGAACCTGCTGCACGTCGGACAGCTCCTGACCGCAGTGGCGACGCTGCGCGAGGAGACCCGCGGTGGCCATGTCCGCTCGGATTTCCCTGCCCGCGACGATGTCCACTGGCTCGGGAACATTCATGCCGTCCGCGAGGCGGACGGGAGGATCACCATGTCGTTTCACCCGATCACACCACAGGCCCTGTCGTGAACGCGTTCCCGGAGACCCGCGCTCAGGCGGTCGTCGATGGTGCTCTCGACGAGGACCTCGGAGGCTTCCCCGGTCTCGACGTCACCAGCTCCGCCACCATCCCGGCGACCCAGCGCAGCGCAGCGAACGTGGTGGCCAGGGCTGACGGCGTTCTCGCCGGGACACCGTTGATCTCGTTGGTCTTTCGCGCGGTGACCGAGCGCATCCGATCCAGTGAGGTGGACGTGGAGCTGCTCCACCAGGACGGCGACGTTGTTCACAGGGGTGACGTCATCGCCATACTGCGAGGTTCGACCCGGGCCACTCTTGTCGGGGAGCGCACGATGCTCAACCTGGTCAGCCGACTCTCGGGAGTAGCGACCCACACCAGGGCGTGGGCTGATGTTCTCGAGGGCACCGGTGCCATGGTTCTGGACACCCGCAAGACGACGCCAGGACTGCGCGCACTTGAGAAGTACGCCGTGCGCTGCGGCGGTGGCACCAACAAGCGCATGGGCCTGCACGACGTGGCCATGATCAAGGACAACCACAAGCTGGCGGCTGGCTCGGTCTCCGCGGCCTTCGAGGCCGTTCATCTGGCCTACCCGGCGGTGGACATACAGGTTGAAGTCACCACCACGGCTGAAGCCCTCGAAGCCGTGGTCGCAGGGGCGCGGTTCCTCTTGTGCGACAACATGTCCGTCGATCTGTTGCGTCACACCGTCGAGGCTGTGCGGGTTACTGGTGAGGCCGGGAGTGCGGGTGAGCATGTCGAGATCGAGGCCACTGGAGGGCTGACTCTGGAGGATGCGCGAGCGTATGCCGAGACGGGCGTCGACTTCCTCAGCGTCGGTGGGTTGACCCACTCCTCGCCGATCCTGGACATTGCCCTGGACCTCGTGGACTACAACGACTGAGCGAGACGACAGCCGAGCGAGACGACAGCCGCACGAGACGACAGCTGAGCGAGACGACCGGACAACCGTGGAGCGATCACGCCCAACTGTCGCCTGCACGCCTGAAGCGTGAGGGGCAGCGCGAGCCGTCGTTCAGGCGGCGAGCTCGTGGTGGTTGGTGGGGTGGGTGGCGTACTGCCTGCCGTGGGGGTCGGTCCAGGTGCAGTCGCCGTCGCGGGTCATGGTCAGTGTCCAGCCGGCGTCGTGTTTGACCCGGTGGTGGTGTTTGCAGATGGCGACCAGGTTCCAGATTGCGGTGGGTCCGCCGTGGGAGAAGGGGAT
>DASVKO010000327.1:0-2457 GCA_036385355.1 Dermatophilaceae bacterium | reverse complement strand
CCCGGGTTGGAGTGGGCCCGGGTTGGAGTGGGACTCGGTCGCCTATCCCGCCGCCGGAGGCTAGAACTCGATGGCTCCGACGGGCTCGCGGTCGGAGCTCATGGCCCGTGAGAGCAGGCGCAGCGAGCCGGCGGTGAGCTCGGTGACCAGACCCTGATGTGTCTGTGCGGCAATGCTTCTGGATCCCAGGTAGGCAGCGGCCAGGGACTGGACGGGCAGTCGTAGGTCGGCCTCGTCAGTGGTGGGCACGCAGCTCGCCACCCCGTCCCGGTCAACCGTGAGCCGCCATCCGCGCTGGTTCCACGGGCAGACCGGGTCCACAACATCCAGAACGACGTCGCAGGGGCTTGAGTATCCTCGCGCGGTCAGGGCCGCGCCGACGTCGATCAGCCGCAACCACAGGGAGTCGGAGCCGGAGACGCCCACCGCCCGAGGGCCGCCGGCCCACCACATCAGGGGATCGTCGGCCCCCCGCCCACTGATGGTGATCGACGCAGTCAGGTCGAAGTCCACCAGCCGCCGGGCCAGGGCCAGCAGGGTCGCAGGGTCCGCAGCTGCGAGCTCGCTGACTTTGACCAGGCCCTTCGGCTTGTTGTCCTTCCACTTGTGCTCCCGGCTGAACACCGCGTAGCCGGCCGGCTGGCCATCGACGTGGGCCATGAGGACCTGCGATGGCTCGTGCCCCTGACGGGTCAACGGCAGGTCGACGAAGCTCACTCGGGTCATCCGCTCCGGCCTTGTTACGGCGCCCAACGTGCTGCTGGCGCAACGCAGGTGGAGGTCGTGGACCAGCCGGGCGGTGTCATCGGAGTCTGCCGGGACGAACCGGGTGGTGACCTGCCCGGCAGCATCCTGCAGGGACGGCGCGGTGAATACCGTGCCCCGCTCGAGCCTGAGCAGCAGCTCGACCGAGCTGATCCCATAGCCGAACCGGCCGTAGATCGGGACTTCTGCGGCATGCAGGCCGCTCAGCGAGACACCCTGGTCGCGCAGCCGGGCGAAGTGGTGGGTGATCATCTCGCGCAGCACCCCGCGGCGGCGATGGTCGGGGTGGACGGACACCCAGGACAACCCGGCCATGGGCACCTGGGACAGGGTGTCCAGCGGCCCGGGGGCCGTCAGGCTCATGTCGTATGACGTGTAGATGCCTGCCAGCTCATCCGAACCCTCGCGGGTGGCGCCGAAGGTACGCGCCCAGTCGAAGTGGCTCGTGACGATGTCGGCCGGATACGCGTTCGGGTCGAAGAAGAACGCGGCCAGGTCGACGTTGAGGAGCCGCTGCCGGTCCGCAGCGGTGAGCGGCACGATGGAGATGGTCATGGGTGGAGCGTAGGGGGTTGTTGCCCCGGTTCGCCTGGGGTTTTGTTGCGGGGGTATCGCCTCATCAGGCCTGCGCCAGATGGCCCGGACACAACCCCACGACCAGCTGACCACACGCTGTGGTCGACCGGGAAGCCGCCGGTCGGGTCCCGATCGTGTCGATGTGTCTGCGGCTACCTCGAGCCCTTGCTGACGAGCACGCCTGCGCGGAAACAGAATTGGTACGCGTCTGGGGCTGCTGGCCCTGCCGCGTCACCGTCGTAGTAGTAGTCACACTGCAATCCGGCGGCGACGGGTGGGAACACGTTGAAATCGGCTCTGGCTTCGTGGCCCAGCTTCTCACGCAGCACCGATCGGGTCTCACAGATCCGGACACCCGCATACTGCCGGGCAGTGATGAGCCCGTCACGGGTCTGGCGCAAAGACAAGACACTCTGCACGGTGAACAGCAGCGGAGCGACGAGTACCGCAGCCACGGTGAGCGACAAGGTCCGCCTGAGCGGCTGGCGACCCCCACTGCCGGCGAGCCAGACCGCCGCAACGAGTAGCCCGGCAACCAGCACCGGAACGACTATCCCCGCCACAAATCCCGCGGGACTGTGCCCACGAACACCAGCGGTGAGCACGCGCCACCCTGCCGCAGCCAGTGACCCCGCCCCGGCAAGGGCTGCGACAACCGCCCACGACCGCCAGTCAACAACACCCTGCCGCGAACGGATGACCAAGACACCTGACGCCGCCAGCGCGACGACCGCGGCCACCCCGCCGACGACGTACCCAGACTCCGGGCCCACGTCGTACGGCCCGAACTCGTGCCAGAACCCGCCACGGGACGACAGATCGCCGATGGCAAACCACACCAGGAACGGCGTTGACAGAGCGATCCCGGCACCTGGCAACCACAAGGACACACGCCACCGGTAACCAGTGCCCTTGGACATCCCACTTCCTCTCTGTTGTGTATTAGAACCCGGCGGCGGCCGGATGCGCAGCCTCTTCCACCAGGTTTCGCCGCGCCTCACATGACAACGTGGGCATTCGCCCGGATGCCTGCCCGTGAAGGCTCGCTGACGGCTCGCTGGTCCTCGGGGATCGGCCGGAGCGTCCGATCTGGGCCGCCGGTGGGGCCGCCGTCGT
>DASVKO010000326.1:0-13229 GCA_036385355.1 Dermatophilaceae bacterium | reverse complement strand
GGCAGAGCAGTTCAGCCCACGGGAGCTCGTCGAGTTCGCCGTGCAGGCCGAGCAGGTCGGCCTGGACAGCGTGATGATCTCCGACCACTTCCAGCCCTGGCGCCATACCGGCGGTCACGCCCCGTTCTCGATGGCCTGGCTGGCCGCGGTCGGCGAGCGCACCGAGCGGGTCCTGCTGGGCACCTCGGTGATGACGCCGACCTTCCGCTACAACCCGGCCGTCGTCGCGCAGGCGTTCGGCACCCTGGCCTGCCTGTATCCCGACCGCGTCATGCTCGGCATCGGCACCGGTGAGGCGCTGAACGAGGTGGCTGTCTCACGGCTGGAGTGGCCCGAGTTCAAGGAGCGGTTCGCCCGGATGCGTGAGGCGGTCGCCCTGATGCGCGAGCTGTGGGCCGGCGAGCGGGTCACCTTCGACGGCGACTACTACCAGACCCACAACGCCACCGTGTATGACCGCCCGGAACGGCCGGTGCCCATCTACGTCGCCGCGGGTGGCCCGGTGGTTGCCAGGTATGCCGGCCGCTCCGGCGACGGGTTCATCTGCACCTCGGGCAAGGGTCCCGAGCTATACCGCGACAAGCTCATCCCCGCCGTCGACGAGGGCCTCGCGAAGGTTGGACGGGCCAGCGGGTCGATCGACCGGATGATCGAGATCAAGCTCTCCTACGACCCTGATCCCCGGCTGGCGATGGAGAACACCCGGTTCTGGGCCCCCCTGTCGCTGACTCCCGAGCAGAAGCACGGCCTCAGCGACCCCACCGAGATGGAGGCCGCCAGCGACGCGCTCTCGATCGAGCAGGTGGCCAGCCGCTGGATCGTGGCTTCCGACGCCGAGACCGCGCTCGCGGCGATCAAGCCGTATCTCGACCTCGGCTTCAACCACCTGGTTTTCCACGGGCCGGGCCACGACCAGTCCCGGTTCCTCACGTCCTTCGCCGCCGATGTCGTGCCGGGACTCCGGACGCTGATGAGCGAGCGTTTCGGAGCCTGAGAAACGTGGATCGAGGCTCAGGCGCACCTGAGTGAGCCCGGCGTGTCCTAATGTCTCAAGTCTTACGACATCAAACCAACCATCCCCGAATGTCGCAAGAATAGCGACATTCGGACACCCACATTGCCGTGGATCGAGCCTGAGGCGAACCTCCCGGGCTCCTAGCGGTCTGAGTTTCTCGGCAGGAGGCGGGCGAAGCGTTCCAGCACCTCGTCGCCGGCCCGGGCCGCGGCCGGCGAGACGTCGTCCAGGTTCATGAAGCCATGCACCATCCCGGGCAGACGGCAGTGCTCGACGGCCACCCCGGAGTCCATCAGGCGACCGGCGAACGCGTCGCCCTGATCACGTAGCGGGTCGTGCTCGTTGGTGGCCACGACCGTGGGCGGGAGGCCGTCCAGGGCGGCGAACAGCGGGCTCACCCGCGGGTCGGCGCGCCGGCCCGCGTCCGGCACCCACTGCTCGACGAACCACCGCATGTCCCCTGCGTCAAGGCCCCAGCCGTGACCCTCCTCGTCCATGCTCGGCTGGGAGAGCGTCATGTCCGTGTGGGGGTTGACCAGGAGCAGGGCCGAGGCAGCAGGACCGTCCCCGTCGCGCAGCCGGATCGCGGCCAGCGCGGCGATGGCGGCCCCGGAGCTGTCGCCGGCCAGGGCAACACCCAGGTCCGGGTCGCCGCCGAGCTCGCCCAGATGACGGACTGCCCAGGTGAAGGCCAGGACGGCATCGTCGACGGCGGCCGGCGCCGGGAACTCGGGCGCTCGCCGGTAGTCGACTGCCAGGACGGAGACGTCGCACACCGAGGCAAGACGTCGGCAGAGCCGGTCGTGGGAGTCCAGATCGCCCAGCACGAAGCCGCCACCGTGGGTGAAGAGCACGAGGGGGCGCGGATCCGGGCTCGACCGGTAGAGGCGCCCTGCCAGGACATCGTCGATGGTCAGGTCCTGAACCAGAGTCAGATCCGGTCCTGCCGGGCGGGCGGCGGCCCGGGCTTGCGCGGACCGCCTCAGCGACTGCACTCCCAGCTCCTCGCAGGAGGGCCCCGCCTCGCGCCGCACGGCAGCCACCCATTCGGCCAGGGCCTCGTCCGCGGCACCCTCGACCTTGGTGTTCCCGACCGCGGGGTTCTCAACCCTGGGGTACTCCATCTCGGGGTTCCCGAACCTGGCGTCTTCCGTCGCGGTGCTCGCTTTCGCAGGTTCTTCAGCGCTGGTCATCCCCCCAGTGAAGCAGCCAGCGCGAACTCACCCGGCTGGTGTTCTAGGTTTGGGCAGGCTCTCGTCCACCCTCCGGTGGTCTGGGCTGACTGAGACTCAGGAAGGTTCGGCCCCCGGCGGGCCGGGCACAGGCGTCGTGGACGTGGAGGCTGCTGGATGGGACCACTGTCAGGGATCACCGTCATCGAGATGGCGGGCATCGGCCCCGGCCCGTTCGCGGGGATGATGCTCGCCGACCTGGGCGCCACCGTGATCCGGGTGGACCGGCTCCACGGCGGGGGAGGCCTGCTGAGCGCGCTGTCGGCAGGCAGGGCCGACGTGGTCTCCCGCGGGCGGCGCTCGATCGCCGTCGACCTGAAGTCGGGGGAAGGGGTCGAGCTGGTCCTCAGGCTGGTCGACTCCGCGGATGCGCTGATCGAGGGCTACCGGCCGGGGGTCATGGAGCGGCTGGGCCTGGGCCCGTCGACCTGCCTGGCACGCAACCCGCGCCTGGTCTTCGGCCGGATGACCGGCTGGGGGCAGGACGGCCCGCTGGCCCAGGCCGCCGGCCACGACATCAACTACATCGCGCTGTCAGGGGCGCTGGGGGCCATCGGGCGCCGCGGCGAGACACCGGTACCCCCGCTGAACCTCGTGGGCGACTACGGCGGCGGCGGCATGCTCCTCGCGTATGGCGTGGTCGCCGCCCTGCTGTCCGCCGCCCGCACCGGGGCCGGCCAGGTGGTGGACGCCGCCATGGTGGACGGGTCTGCCCTGCTGATGGCCCAGTTCTACGGGATGAAGGCCGCTGGCCGGTGGACCGACCAGCGGGGGAGCAACCTGCTCGATACCGGCGCGCCGTTCTATGACGTGTACGAGAGCGCGGATGGCGGCTTCCTGTCCGTCGGACCGCTCGAGCCGGCCTTCTTCGCCATCCTGCTGGATCGGCTCGGGATCGACGACCTCGATCCGGGCAGCCAGTACGACCCGCGATCGTGGCCGGCGCTCCGGCTCCGGCTCGCCGCGGAGCTCGGCTCTCGCACCCGGGCGGCCACCGAGGAGCTGTTCGCCGGTGTCGACGGGTGTGTCTTCCCGGTGCTGTCGATGTCCGAGGCGCCGCAGCATCCGCACAACGTCGCCCGCGACACCTTCGTCACCCGCGATGAGGTGGTCCAGCCGGCGCCGGCCCCGCGTTTCTCGGCGACCCCGGCCGAGCTCGAGCTCCCGCCGCCGTCAGCCGGGGAGCACACCGACGCGATCCTGGCCGACCTCGGCCTGTCCGACGCCGAGGTGCGCCGGCTGCGCGAGTCCGGGGTCGTCGGGTCAGCCGAGATCCGGGTCTGAGGAACGGGCGCCGCGTCCCGGTGACGTTCAGAGCCCCAGAGAACGTGCGGGTTCAGCGCTTGAGAGACGTGCGCGCGCAGAGCCTGTAGAACCTGCGCCCTCTAGCGCTTGCTGGACACGGCCGGTCGGTCGAAGGTCGCGGGCCGGCCCAGGGCGCCGGCCCGGTCGAGCGGCCAGACGATGGCGACAGCACGCCCCACGACGTCGCTGAGGGGGACGAAGCCCTTACCGGGGTCCTCCTGGTGGAATCGGCTGTCCAGGGACTCGCTGCGGTGGTCGCCCATCACCCACAGCCTGTCGGCGGGCACGGTCACCTTGAAGTTGATCTCGCTCGAGGGATTGCCCGGGAAGACGTAGGGCTCGTCGAGCAGGGTCCCGTTGAGGTAGACCTTGCCGTCGCGTCCCTCGACGGTGTCTCCGCCGACGCCGATGACGCGTTTGACGAGGTTGCTCTCGCTGCTCGAGGGCGTGAGGCCGATGAAGGTCAGAGCCTCGTGAACCCGGCTGCCCACCCCGGCAGTCGAGGCCTCCCGGGGGAGCCAGCCGTCGGAGTCGTGGAAGACCACGACGTCGCCGTGGTAGACGCCTCCCAGGTGGCTGGTCTGCTTGTTGACGAGGACCCGGTCGTTCAGGCAGCCCGTGCATCCGTGCAGGGTCGGTTCCATGGATCCGGACGGGACGAAGAACGCCTGGACGAAGAAGGTCTTGATGACCATCGACACCACGATGGAGGCGATCACGATCACGGCCGCTTCCCGCAGGAACGACCAGATGCGTTGGTCCAGAGGCGTCGGCTCCAGATCCTCCTGGTCCGGCGGACCCTCGTGGCCGGGCGGATCCTCGTGACCCGGCTGAGGGTCCGGGCCTGGCGCGGCCTTGGGCTCCGCGCCCGCTCGGTATGACATGGGCGTCACTCTCTCACCCGTGCCTGCGTGCCTGCTGTGTTAGGGTCGTTCGTCGTCCCGGGTAGTCGTCAGGGGTGCTCCGGGTGCCACCTGCGGCCCGTACCGCTGGACGCAGTAGTCGCTCAGCCGGCTGGCCAGTGCCCGGATCGCGGTGGCGGCGTGGTGCTCGCCGTCCCACGCGGCATACAGCCTGATGTGCAGCGCCCCCCCGGGGCTGAGGATGTCCAGCGGGAGCAGGCCGAAGCGGGCGTCGTCGGAGACGATGGCGATCCCGCGACCCGCGGCGGCCACGGCCTGGGCAACCTGTGGTGTGCCGAACTCCAGCATCGAGGAGTAGGAGAGCCCCGCCTGGTCCACCCAGTGGTCCAGCACCCGGCGGGGGCTGTAGTCCCCGGTCAGCAGCAGCAGCCTCTCGTTGACCAGATCGGCGACGGTGACCGAGGCCCGCCCTGCCCACCGGTGCCCGGGCGGTACGTACGCCCAGACGGGCAGCACAGCCAGCCGCTGGGAGGCCAGGCCCGCGGGGGGTCGCTCGGTCGAGATGGCCAGGTCCGCACCGGCCTGCAGGGCATCGTAGATCAGCTGCGGAGGCTCTTCGGAGACGGCCGGCAACGGGTCGTCCGGGTGCAGCGTCGCCAGAAACGGCGCCAGCACATCGGTGAACGTCGTCCCCGGAGCGGCGATGTTGATGTGCTGCAGACGGCCGGCCGCCAGGGTTGCGGCCGCCTCTGCCGCCGCGTCAGCCACATGGGCCAGATCGCGGGCGACGGGCACGAACTGACGGCCGGCGGCGGACAGGACCAGGCGGCCGCCGGTCCGGGTGAACAGGGTGAGCCCGAGGCCCCGTTCGAACAACCGTAGCTGCCGGGACAGCGAGGGCTGGGTGACATGAACCAGGGGGGAGGCGGCCGTCACGGACCCGGCATCGACCACGGCCAGGAAGTACCGAACGTGCCGCAGCTCCATGGCCATGCCTCCGAGGCATCAGGTGTGTGCCAAACAAGTATTGGACTACATGGTACGGCTGCCGGAGCATGGGGCGATCCGGGTCATGACCCCTGCCCGGAGACACGGCCCCAGGGCCAGTCCCACGGCACGACCCAAGTCCCAAGGAGCGTCCCCGATGACGACTGACCCCATCGAGCCCGGACCCGGCGAGTCTGCCCGCGTCGAGCAGCGCCGGATCCTGGTCACGGCCATTCCCGGCCCTCGCTCGAAGCTGCTGCACGAGCGCAAGGTCTCGGCGGTCTCGGCGGGTGTCGGAACAGGGCTTCCGGTCTATGTCGAGCGGGCCGGCGGAGGCATCCTGGTGGACGTCGACGGCAACCACCTGATCGACCTCGGCTCGGGCATCGCGGTCACCACGGTCGGCAACTCGGCGCCGCGGGTGGTGGCGGCCGTGAAGTCCCAGGTCGACGACTTCACCCACACCTGCTTCATGGTCACCCCGTACGAGGAGTACGTCGCGGTCTGCGAACGCCTCAACGCCCTGACTCCCGGCGACGGTGAGAAGCGCAGCGCCCTGTTCAACTCGGGCTCGGAGGCGGTGGAGAACGCCATCAAGATCGCCCGGGTCTTCACCGGCCGGACCGCCATCATCACGTTCGACCACGCCTATCACGGCCGCACCAACCTGACGATGGCCCTGACCGCCAAGAACATGCCCTACAAGCAGGGCTTCGGGCCGTTCGCCGGTGAGATCTACCGGGTGCCGATGGCCTACCCCTACCGCTGGCCGACCGGCGAGGACAACTGCGCCGACGAGGCGTTCGAGGCGTTCACCGAGCAGGTGCACACCCAGGTCGGCGAGCAGAACACCGCCGCCGTGATCATCGAGCCGATCCAGGGCGAGGGTGGTTTCATCGTGCCGCCGGCCGGCTACCTCAAGAGGATCGCGGACTGGTGCGCGCAGCACGGCATCCTGTTCATCGCCGACGAGATCCAGAGCGGCTTCTGCCGGACCGGCGACTGGTTCGCCTGCGAGCACGAGGGCGTCGTGCCCGACCTGATCACGACGGCCAAGGGCATTGCCGGCGGGCTCCCGCTCGCCGCGGTGACCGGTCGCGCGGACGTGATGGACTCCGTCCACGGAGGCGGGCTGGGCGGGACGTATGGCGGCAACCCGGTCGCCTGCGCGGCGGCGCTCGGCGCCATCGAGACGATGCAGGCCGAGGACCTGTGCGGGCGTGCCCGCCAGATCGAGGCGCTGTTCATGCCCCGCCTGCGCGCACTGGCCGAGAAGTTCGACGTCATCGGCGAGGTCCGCGGCCGCGGCGCGATGCTGGCCGTCGAGCTGGTGGCCGGTGGCGCTGACAAGACCCCGAACCCGGCTCTGGCAGGGGCGCTCAACGCCTACTGCCACAGCCAGGGCGTGGTCACCCTGACTGCCGGTACGTTCGGCAACGTGTTGCGCTTCCTCCCACCGCTCTCGTCCGGGGACGACCTGCTTCACGAGGGACTCGACGTCCTCGAACAGGCCTTCGCGGCCAGCACCTGACCCGTAGCTGCAGGTCACTCAACCGAACGACTCCGAGGCTGCCTGACACTCACCTGTTTGACTCCGACCTGCACCGCGAATACTGACTGACTCCGCTCCGCGAATACCGACCTACCCCGCTTTGCGAACTGAAAGGCTGTGCCCCGTGGCGTTGACCGATTCTGAGAAGTCCTTGCTGGCACGGGTCCCGACGGGTCTGTTCATCGCCGGGCAGTGGCGGGACAGCAGCGATGGCAGCACCCTGGACGTCGAGGACCCCTCGACCGGGGAGACGCTGGCCTCGGTGGCCGATGCGACGGTCGCCGATGGCACTGCTGCCCTGGACGCCGCCGTTGCGGCACAGGCGGACTGGGCCGCCACCGCGCCCCGGGAACGTGGCGAGATCCTGCGAAAGGCGTTCGAGGCCATCACCGCCCGCGCCGAGGAGTTCGCGCTGCTGATGACCCTGGAGATGGGCAAGCCGCTGGCCGAGGCGCGCGGTGAGGTGACCTACGGCGCGGAGTTCTTCCGGTGGTTCTCGGAGGAGGCGGTCCGGATTAGCGGGCGCTGGTCCACCGCCCCGAACGGCGCCACCCGGCTGCTGACGATGAAGCAGCCGGTGGGCCCCACGCTGATGATCACGCCGTGGAACTTCCCGCTGGCGATGGGCACCCGCAAGATCGGCCCGGCCCTGGCGGCCGGTTGCACGATGGTGGTCAAGCCGGCCAAGCAGACCCCGCTGTCGATGCTGGCGCTGGTGGACCTGCTGACCGAGTGCGGGGTGCCGGCCGGTGTCGTCAACGTCATCACCACGAGCCGAACCGGTGACGTGATCGAGCCGATCATTCGCGACCCGCGCCTGCGCAAGCTCACCTTCACGGGGTCAACGCCAGTGGGTCGCAAGCTCGTGGAGCAGTCCGCCGAGCAGCTGTTGCGGGTCTCGATGGAGCTCGGCGGCAACGCACCGTTCCTGGTGTTCGAGGACGCCGACGTGGACAAGGCGGTCGAGGGAGCGATGCTGGCCAAGATGCGCAACATCGGTGAGGCCTGCACCGCGGCGAACCGGTTCCTGGTCCACGAGGACGTCGCCGAGGAGTTCTCGGCCAAGTTCGCAGCCAGGATGGCCGGTATGTCGGTCGGCCGGGGCACCGGGGACGGTGTCACCGTCGGGCCGCTGATCGACGCCACGGCCCAGGCCTCGGTGGCCGCCCTGGTGGACGATGCTACGGCCAAGGGCGCCACGGTGGTCTGCGGCGGGACCACGGTGGGGGACCAGGGCTACTTCTACGCGCCCACGCTGCTGACCGGCGTGACCGCGGACGCCCTGCTGATGCGCGAGGAGATCTTCGGCCCGGTGGCGCCGATCGCGACGTTCGCCACGGAGGCGGAGGCGATCGCCCGCGCGAACGACACGGAATACGGCCTGGTGGCCTATGTCTTCACCCGCGACCTCTCCCGGACGCTGCGGGTCAGCGAGGCGCTGGAGTTCGGGATGGTGGGCATCAACCAGGGCATCGTGTCCAACCCGGCCGCGCCCTTCGGCGGGGTCAAGCACTCCGGTTTCGGGCGCGAGGGCGGCTTCGAGGGGATCGAGGAGTACCTCGAGATCAAGTACGTCGGCATCGCCCCCTAGTCCAGACACGTCCGTCTCCTCCCGCGATGTACCGACATCGGCGGGCACGTCAGGTGATCCTCGTCACGGTTTGACCTTGCGCGACAGCCCGGGCACTTCTGCGTCGGCAGTGTCGGTCCCCGGACATACAGTCGGTCTCTCGACGACCAGAGAGGCATGCGCCATGACCAGCACCGAGACGCCCGCGACCCGGGAGACTGCCGACCTGCTCGAGACGATGGACCGGCACCGGTCCTTCCTGCGTTACACCGTCCGGGATCTCACCGACGAGCAGGCCGCGCGACGCGCCACGGCCAGCGAGCTGTGCCTGGGCGGCCTGATCAAGCACATGGCGGCCGGGGAGAGACAGTGGACCAGGTTCATCACCGAAGGCCCCTCGGCGATGGGCCCCTACGACGAGGAAACCCTGGCTGACTGGTCGGCCGGGTTCAGGATGCTCGAGGGGGAGACCCTGGCCGGGCTGCTGGCGGACTACGCGCAGGTCGCGGGCCAGACTGCTGCGTTGGTGGTGGCCCTGCCTGACCTGGATGCCACCCAGCCGCTGCCCGAGGCTCCATGGTTCGAGTCAGGCGCAACGTGGTCAGCGCGCCGGGTGCTGCTCCACCTGATCGCCGAAACCGCCCAGCACGCGGGTCACGCCGACATCCTCCGCGAGTCCCTGGACGGCGCCAAGACCATGGGGTAGGGGTGACTCCCTGCTCGCGCCGGCTTTCACGCCTCGCCAGCACCGATTCGCAGCGTTCAGGGCCGCGCCCATCCCACGAGGGCGGCGGCTAATGTCGTCTGTACGCATCGTTTCACTTTGGAGGAAGCATGTCCGGCATTACCGCAGGCCGTCGCGAAGCTGTCATCGTCGGTGGCAACCGCATCCCGTTCGCCCGAGCCAACGGGCCCTACGCCCAGGCGTCCAACCAGGACATGTTCATCGCGGCACTGGACGGGCTCGTGGCCAGGTTCGGCCTGTCCGGTGAAGGAGTGGGCGAGGTCGCTGGTGGTGCCGTGCTCAAGCACAGCCGCGACTTCAACCTGACCCGGGAGAGCGTCCTGGGCTCCGGGCTGGCCCACACCACCCCTGCCTATGACGTGCAGCAGGCGTGCGGCACCGGCCTGGAGACCGCGATCCTGGTGGCCAACAAGATCGCCCTCGGCCAGATCGACTCCGGGATCGCCGGCGGTGTCGACAGTGCCAGCGACGCGCCTGTCGCCGTGAGCGACGGGCTGCGCCACACGCTGCTGGCGGTCAACCGGGCCAGGAGCCCGCTGGATAGGGTCAAGGCGCTAGGCGGATTTCGGCCCGGGCACCTCGTGCCCGAGATCCCGCGCAACTCCGAGCCGCGCACCGGTCTGTCGATGGGCGAGCACCAGGCCATCACCACGGCGCAGTGGCAGGTCAGCCGTGAGTCCCAGGACGAGCTCGCCGCTTCCAGCCACCACAAGCTGGCCGCGGCCTACGACCGTGGCTTCTTCGACGACCTGGTGACCCCCTATCTCGGGGTGACCCGCGACCAGAATCTGCGTGCTGACACGTCGGTCGAGAAGCTCGCCAAGCTCACGCCGGTGTTCGGCAAGGGCTATGACGCGACCATGACGGCCGGCAACTCCACCCCGCTGACCGACGGGGCTTCGGCGGTACTGCTCGCGTCGCCGGAATGGGCGGCCGAACGCCAGCTGCCCGTGCTGGCCCGGTTCGTGGACGCCGAGACTGCGGCCGTGGACTATGTCCACGGTGATGAAGGGCTGCTGATGGCTCCCGCGTATGCGGTGTCGCGCCTCCTGGCGCGAAACGGCCTGTCCTTGCAGGACTTTGACTACTACGAGATCCACGAGGCCTTCGCCTCGACCGTCCTGGTGACGCTGGCAGCCTGGCAGAGCGAGAAGTTCTGTCAGGACCGTCTCGGCCTGGAAGCCCCGCTCGGCGCAATCGACCGGAGCAAGCTCAACGTCAACGGCTCCTCGCTGGCGGTCGGACATCCGTTCGCCGCCACCGGAGGACGCATCGTCGCCTCGCTGGCGAAGCAGCTCTCCGAGAAGGGCTCCGGGCGCGGGCTGATCTCCATCTGCGCTGCAGGCGGTCAGGGCGTCGTGGCGATCCTCGAGGCGGTCTGAGATGCGTGACCGTTACAGCGACCTGGTCAACAGCGGGCCGGGCAAGAGCCTGGCGGGCATGCTCGGTCTGCCCCGGCCGGCCAGGCTCCGTCGGTATGTCGCCGGGAAGCCCTTGCTCGTCGGTCCGGCGATTGCCAGGGGTGTCGCGGATGCGCCGCTGCTTCCGGAGATCCAGCGGATCCTGACAGCCGCTGCTGCAGTCGAGGCCGCAGATGTCGTGGTTTCAGCGAGTGGGTCGCCGCAGGACGAGTCCGGATCTGTGGCCGGTTCTGTGGCCGGTTCTGCGTCCGGTTCTGCATCCGGTTCCGGGACTTCGCTCGGGGCCGTCGTGATTGACGTCAGCGGGGCTCGTGCCATCGAGGATCTGGAGTCGTTGCGGGCCGTTCTGGCGCCGCGCCTGCGGCGGCTCGCCGCCTGCGCCAGGGTCGTCCTGGTGGGCACTCCACCAGAGTCCCTGGCTGACCCAGCGGCCGCGGCAACCCAGCGGGCGCTCGAAGGCATCATCCGCAGTGTCGCCAAGGAGCTTCGCGACGGTGCGACGGCCAACCTGATCTATGCCGGCCAGGGCGTGGGGGCGGCCCTGGAGTCACCGTTGCGCTTCCTGCTTTCCGCGCGTTCGGCCTACGTCGACGGTCAGGTGTTTCGGGTCCTCCCGGCCGACGTGACGGCGCCGGCTGACTGGGCCAGACCCTTCGAGGGGCAGGTTGTCGTGGTCACCGGCGCCGCCCGGGGCATCGGCGCCTCCATCGCTGAGGTGTTCGCCCGTGACGGCGCCCACGTCATCTGCCTGGATGTGCCCGCTGCCGGTGAAGCCCTGGCCAGGGTCGCCAACCGCATTGGTGGCACTGCGCTTCAGCTCGACATCACCGCGGTGGACGCCGGGCAGCGGATCGCCGCCCACGTGGCGCAGCGGCACGGTGGCCGGCTCGACGTCCTCGTGCACAACGCCGGCATCACGCGGGACAAGCTGTTCGTCAACACCGATGCCCAGCGGTGGGGCAGCGTGCTGGGAGTCAACCTTGGCGCCCAGCTGCGGATGAACGAGGTGCTGCTGGATCGCGACCTCAAGGGCGGTCTGGCAGATGGTGGACGCATCGTCTCGGTCTCGTCCATCAGTGGCATCGCGGGCAACCGCGGCCAGGCCAACTACGCAGCCAGCAAAGCCGGGGTCATCGGTATGGTGCAGGCCCTCTCGGCCCAGGTCGCCGGTCGCGGTATCACCGTCAACGCCGTGGCTCCGGGCTTCATCGAGACGGAGATGACGGCCAGGATCCCGCTGGCAACCCGTGAGGTCGGCCGAAGGCTCAGCAGCCTCAGCCAGGGCGGTCAGCCGGTTGACGTCGGTGAGACCATCGCCTGGCTCGCCCAGAGCGCCAGCGCCGGCGTGACCGGTCAGGTGGTCCGCGTCTGCGGCCAGAGTCTGCTCGGAGCCTGATCGTGAGCGACCCCGGGAACAGCACAGGCCCCAGGATCATCACGATGGAGGACGCCCCCAACCTCGCCGTCCTGCTCGCGCGGGCGGCGGCGACCTCCCGTGGCCGCAGCGGGGCGCTCGAGGACGTCGAGGTGCATCGGCAGGAGGTGCGGGTCGAGCGGACCGGGCTGGCGGCCTACGACCGGGTCTGCGGGTTCGCGCTTCGCGACGCCCTGCCCGCGACCTATCTGCACGTCCTCGTCTTTCCGCTGAAGGTCGCGCTGATGACCGACAGCAGCTTCCCGCTGGGGCTGGCCGGCCTTGTTCACGTTCGAAACCGGATCATGGTGCACCGGCCGGTCGATGCAGGGGAGGTCCTCAGCCTGCGCTCGAGCGCCCGCGCGCTGCGGGCTCACCCCAAGGGCGCCCAGGTTGATCTGGTGGGAGAGGTCTGGGTGGGCGAGGAGCTGGTGTGGGAGGGCGTCAGCACCTATCTCGCCCGTGGAGCTTCGGCGGCCGGCGAGGTCGGGCCGGAGTCGCCGGTGACGGTTGAGCTGGGCCCCGACACCCGCCCCAACGCGGTCTGGCACGTTCCTGCTGACATGGGTCGGCGATATGCCTCGGTCAGTGGCGACGTGAACCCGATGCACCTGAGCTCGCTGGCGGCCAGGGCATTCGGTTTCCCCCGCATGCTGGTGCACGGCATGTGGACCAAGGCCCATGCGCTGGCTGCCATCGAGCCACGACTCCCCGCGGCGTATGTCGTGGACGTTGCCTTCAGCCAACCGCTGCTGCTGCCTTCGGTCGTGAATTTCCTTGCGCAGCAAAAGGATCACGGGTGGGACTTCGCCGTCCGTCCGGGGCAGCGGGCCGGCGACCACCTTCGCGGCACGGTCCGGACCATCTGACGACAGCCGGCGTGGGCGTGCTGTGCGAATAGACCGCACGGACGAACCGAATCGAGCCGGACGAGGGCGTGTGAAGACGTCATTGCGCAACAGGTGCAGGGCGCGCTTTGCGTGCTAGCCTCATTATTGGTTGCAGTTGCAGTTCCTCGCAGAGTTCGAAGAAGTGCCCGCTCACCGGCGGGATTTTTTCATAACACCGGGCATGTCCCGCTAGTTGTGGGGGTAGTGCGGCAGCCTGGGGCCCACGAAGTGTGGA
>DASVKO010000325.1:0-5566 GCA_036385355.1 Dermatophilaceae bacterium | reverse complement strand
ATGATGATCGCGGTCGTCAGCCCGTCGAGGACGTCGACGTCCGGCCGCGCCAGCGTCGGCATGAAGCCCTGCACGAAGGCGCTGTAGGTCTCGTTGATCATCCGCTGCGACTCCGCGGCGATCGTGCTGAACACCAGCGAGGACTTGCCCGAGCCGGAGACGCCGGTGAACACCGTCAGCCGCCGCTTCGGGATCTCGATGCTGATGTCCTTGAGGTTGTTCACGCGCGCGCCGTGCACGCGGATCAGATCGTGGCGGTCGGCAACGTGTGGCGCGGGCGGCTGCGGGTCCGATCTCGTGGCCATGCTCATCGTCTCCATCTGTTGGGCGGCCCTGACGGCGCTCAGCGAAAGCCCCCGGGGTTGCTCATCGAAAGTCCCCACCCGGCGGCGGTTTCAGCGTAGTGGCTGGCGGGTGGCAGCAGCTGTCGCGCGTGTGCCAGTGGCTGTGGCGCGCGTGCTAGCTCCCGCCGGCCTCCTCCGACTCCCGTATGCCGTGCCGCTCCCACCACCGTCGCAGCGGACCGGGAGCCCACCAGTTGAGGGTGCCCAGCAAGCGCATCGTGGCCGGCACCAGCAGGGCGCGCACGATGGTGGCATCGATCAGGACGGCAACGAGCATGCCCACCCCGATCATCTTCATGATCACGATGCCGGAGGTGGCGAACCCGCCGATCACCACGGCCAGCAGGATCGCCGCGCTGGTGATGATCCGGCCGCTGCGCTGCAGCCCGTTGGCCACGGACACCGTGTTGTCGCCGGTGCGGTCCCACTCCTCACGTACCCGGGAGAGCAGGAACACCTCGTAGTCCATGGACAGGCCGAAGATGATGGCCACCATGAGAATCGGCTGGGTGACGTCCAGGTAGCCCGTTGAGGTGAAGCCCAGAGGCCCCGACAGGTGACCGTCCTGGAAGATCCAGGTGACCACCCCGAACGAGGCGGTCATGGACAGGGCGCTCATCACCACGGCCTTGAGGGGCAGAACCACCGAGCCGAACGCCACGAACAGCAGCACCAGCATGACGGCGACCACGAAGAGACCCATCCAGGGCAGGCGCGCGCCGATGGAGTCGATGAGGTCCACGGCGCTGGCCGAGGCGCCACCGACCAGAGCATGGGCGCCGGGGCCGGGATCGACGGCGCGCAGCTCCCTGACCATCTGCTGCGACTGCTCGCTCTGGCTGTTGCCGAGCCAGCTGACCTGGACCAGGCTGGTCGGGCCGGTCACGCCCGGGCTGGCGGCCAACTGGTCGATCACCGTGGACGACCTGACCCCGCTGACTGCGCCGAGCCGGCTGACGTAGGCACTGAGCTGGCTGCGACCGGCCCCCTGGACCACGACGTTGGCGCTCGTGGTCCCGCCGCCGAACAGCCGGGCGCCCAAGTCGACGGCCATCCGGCTCGGAGCACCGGCAGGAAGGACCCTCTCGTCGGTGCTGCCCCACCTGGCCGACAGGAACGGGGAGCCGAGGGCCAGCAGGCCGATGGTGATGACCAGCAGGTAGGCGACCGGTCGCCGCATCACGCTGTGCGCCAGGTTCGCCCACGCGCCCGTTGCCTCGCTGGGGTCACCGGGGCCGTCCGGAACCAGCCCCGCCCTGACCACACCCGCGGCCGGTGCGCGCGCGCCGCGCCGCCACGGCATACGACCGGCTTCGATCCTCGGCCCGAGAACGGCGAGCAGCGCCGGCAGCACCGTCAGTGCGGCCAGCATCGCGACGAGGACCGCGGCGACGCCGCCGTACCCCATCGACCGCAGGAAGTTCTGCGGGAAGAACAACAGCGAGGACAGCGAGGCAGCCACGATCAGGCCGGAGAACAGCACCGTGCGTCCGGCGCTGGCCATGGTGGCGGCGATGGCCCCGTTGACGTGCTCCCGCTCGGTGCCCGGATACCTGGCAAGCTCCTCGCGGAACCTGCTCACGACGAACAACGCGTAGTCGATCGCCAGGCCCATCCCGATCAGGGTGATGACGTTGATGGAGAAGACCGAGACGTCGGTGACCAGGGTGATGAGCCGCACCACGGCGAGGGCGCCGAAGATGGCCACGCCACCGACGAAGGCCGGCATCAGGGCGGCGGTGACGCTGCCGAAGAAGACCAGGCACAGGAGGATCACGATCGGCATCGAGATCGTCTCTGCGCGGGCGATGTCACTGGAGACATGCTTGTTGACGTCACGGAAGACGGACCACTGCCCGCCGACCGTCGTGGTCAGCCCGTTGGCCTGCAGGTGGGGGCGGACCTGGTCATAGAGGGTGGCCTTGTCATTCTGCGAGGTGCCGCTCAGGGCGAGGATGACCCGGGTCGAGTGCTGGTCCTTGCTGATCAACGTGGGTGACGGGGTCTGGTACCAGGTGGTGGCGCGCTGGATCGACCCCTTGGGCAGTCCGGTGACGACGTCCTGGACGGCCCGGCGGAAGGCCGGGTCGCTGACCTTCAGCGAGGGGCTGGAGTAGATGACCACGATGTCGGCGTCGTGGCTCGTGAAGATCTGGTGTTCCTGGACCAGGGACCGGGCAGACTCGCTGGCCGGGTCGTCATAGCCACCATTGCTGAGGCTGTCGAACACCCCCAGGCCGTACACAGCGGCTGCTGCGACCAGGACCAGCCCGGCGATCAGGACGGTCCACGCACGTCGGGCCAGCAGGTGGCCCCAGCTCTGCATCATGCTCGGTCATCCTTCGTTCCAGGGGTCATCCCTCGCTCCAGGAGTCGGACCAAGCGTCAGACAGCGATAACCCTCAACGGCATGCTCGCACGTTCACGACGACCGGGTAAGACGAAGGACGGTCAGTCCCGGTTGTCCCCGGGCCCGGACACGATCGAGCTCAGTGCCGTGACCAGCCGGTCGAGGTCCGACTCGGCCGTGTACGGCGCGAGGCTGACCCGGACCGCACCACCGGTGTCGCGGATACCCAGCGCCCCGGCCAGCTCCCACGCGTAGGCGTGACCGCCCCACACGCAGATGTCCCGCTCCCCCAGCCGCTCCGCGACCGTGGCAGGCGCCAGGGAGTCCACCGTGAACGTGATGGTCCCCGTGCGCCGGGCCGGCGCCCCCACCATCCGGACCCGCGGTATGCCGGTGAGCCGGCTGATCGTGGCCGGCACCAGGTCCGCCTCCCGGGCGGCCAGAGCCGCGAGGGAACGATCGAGTCGCTGCCGCCGGCTCCCCTGCCCGGCGACCAGACTCGCCAGGTGGTCCACCGCAGCGGTGATGCCCGCCATGTTGGCCAGGCCCGCGGTGCCGAGCTCGAACCGCTCGGGCACGTCGTTGGACGAGGGCTCGAGCTTGTCGGGGTGAAGGGTCTCCAGCTGGTCGACGGAGGCCACCACTGCGCCCGCATGCGGTCCGCACCACTTGTAGGCGGACAGGGCGATGAGGTCAGCGCCCAGCGAGGACAGGTCCAGCCGGAAGTGCGGGGCTGCGGCGACCGCGTCGACATAGACCAGAGCCCCTGCGGCGTGGGCGATCTCGCTGATCGCCGCGACGTCCGGGATGGTCCCGACCAGGTTCGAGGCCGCGGCCACGGCCACGAGCCGGGTGCGTGAGGTGACCAGCCCGGCATACTGACCGGCCGGCAGCTCGGCGGTCAGCGGGTCCACCCGCGCCCAGCGCACCGTCACCCCGGCGGCGGCCGCGGCCTGCACCCACGGCCGGACGTTGGAGTCGTGGTCCAGCTCGGACAGCACGATCTCGTCAGCGGGCGCCCAGGTCTTGGCCAGGGCTGCGGCCATCCGGTAGGTCAGGGTCGTCATGTTGGGGCCGAGGATGACCCCGCCCGCCTCCCCGCCGACGAGGTCCGCAACCGCCTCACGGGCGTCGGCGATCAGCTGGTCCGAGCGGCGGCTGGCTGCGAAGGGACCATGCACATTGCTGAGTCCGCTGCGGTGGGCGTCAGAGATCGCCTCGATCACGGACTCGGGCACCTGCGTCCCGCCCGCGCCGTCGAGATAGGCCGTGCCGTCCCGCAGCGCCGGGTACTGCGAACGAATGCCCTCGATGTCCCACGTCGTCTCCATGAGGACGAGCATGCCCGACCAAGCCCGACCAAGCCCGACCAGACCCGATCAAACCCGATCAACCCGGTTGGCCCGGCCAAACCCGATCAGGCCCGGCGGACCCGATGGTCACCCGGCCGGATCAGCCAGGACTCCATCTCGGCTCACGCCCTGCCACCCGGCCGGCGACTCGTCCGGGCTGCCTCGTCGCCGCCGTTCCCTGATGTAATGGAAGGACTGTCCGGTTCCACCCATCAAAGGTCTGGTGACACCTCACGTGTCTGGCTATTGGCTCGACATCGCGCTGATCGGTCTCCTCGTTCTCCTCAACGCAGTCTTCGCGGGCAGTGAGATGGCACTGATCTCGCTGCGGGAGGGCCAGCTCAGGCAGCTGGAGCGTGCGGGTGGCCATCGCGCGATGCGCCTGGTACGACTCGCCCGCGACCCCAACCGCTTCCTCGCCACGATCCAGATCGGGATCACGATGGCCGGGTTCCTGGCCTCGGCCACCGCGGCCGTCTCCCTGGCAGAGCCTCTGATCCCCCGGCTGGCCTTCCTGGGGTCCGCGGCAGAGCCGGTCGCTGTCGCCTGCGTGACACTCATCCTGACGTTCCTGACCCTCGTCTTCGGCGAGCTCGCCCCCAAACGCCTGGCCATGCAGGCAGCCCTTCCGTGGGCGCTGCTGGTAGCCAGGCCATTGGACCTGGTCTCCACGCTGTCCCGGCCGGCGGTGGCACTTCTGGGCGCGTCGACCAACGTCGTCGTGCGCGTGCTGGGCGGGCATCCAGACACCGTCCCTGAGGAGCTGAGCCCGGAGGAGCTGCGCGACCTCGTGACCAGCCACGAGAGCCTCAACCCCGAACAGCGGGAGATCATCAGCGGCGCCCTCGAGCTGCACGAGCGCATGCTGCGGGAGGTTCTCGTACCGAGGGGCTCTGTGTTCTTCCTCCGGGGCGATGTGACCGTGGGTGCGGCGCGCACCGCGATGGCGGCGGCGGGCCACTCCCGGGCGCCGGTGACTCGCGGGAGCTATCTCGACGACGTCGTGGGTGTCGTGCACTGGCGTTCCCTCATCTCCGACGACGATGCCGCAGTGGAAACGGTAGCCACCCCGGCGATGGTGCTGCCGGACACCGCCCGCATCGCCAACGCGCTGCGCCAGTTCAAGATCGAGCGACAGCAGATGGCCATCGTGATCGACGAGCACGGCTCCGTCGACGGCATCGTCACCCTGGAGGACCTCCTCGAGGAGATCGTCGGCGAGTTCTACGACGAGACAGACCGCGACACCATCGGGATCGAGCCGGCTGAAGACGGTTCGCTCACCCTGCCGGGGCCCTTCCCCATCCATGACCTGGTCGACCTCGGCGTGCACCTCGAGCTGCCGGACACCGGGGACTACACCACCGTGGCGGGAATCGTGCTGTTGCTCCTGGGCCGGATCCCCGAGGTCCCCGGTGACGTGGTCGAGGTCGGGGGCTGGAGCATCGAAGTCCTCACAGTGGCCCGTCATGCCGTGACCCAGGTGCGACTGAGGCCGACTGCCAGCGAGCACGGTGAGC
>DASVKO010000324.1:0-12904 GCA_036385355.1 Dermatophilaceae bacterium | reverse complement strand
CGTCCAGCGACTCGGCGGAGGCCTCGGGAAGGTTGTGGTACCCGGCCATGATGCCCGGACCCTTGAGCAGGACCTCCCCGTCGTGCGCAATCCGGACCTCGGTGCCCGGAACCACCCAGCCGACGCTGCCAAAGGCGTAGGCGTCCGGACGGTTGACGAAGGACGCGGCACTGGACTCGGTCAGGCCGTAGCCCTCGAGGATGAGCATGCCGGCGGCGTCGAACCAGGCCGCAACATCGCGGTTCAGTGCCGCCGAGCCGGAGATGAAGAACCGGATCCTGCCACCGAAACGGGCGCGGACCTTGTGCAGGACCAACCGGTCCGCCAACGCGTGCTGAACCGCCAGGAGACCCGACGCCTTGACCCCGTCAGCACGCAGGACGGACACCTGACGGCCGACGCCGATGGCCCAGTCGAAGAGCCTGGCCTTCAGGCCGCCTTCGGCGTTCATCATCGTCACGATCCGGCCATAAGCCTTCTCGAAGATGCGCGGAGCAGCACCCATGAAGGTCGGCGAGACGACGGCCAGGTTCTCCACGATCTTGTCCACCCGCCCGTCGAGCACAGTCGGGAACCCGATCTGCAACGGGAGGGTGAGCAGCACCTTGCCGAGAACGTGGGCAAGCGGCAGCCAGAGGTACTGCAGGTCGTCGTGGTTCAGGATGCCGATGGCATCGACCGCGGCCGCCTCATAGGTCCAGTTGTCATGGGAGAGACGGACTCCCTTGGGCCGCCCCGTCGTCCCGGAGGTGTAGATGAGGGTGGCGAGGTGATGCGGTTCGATGGCGGCGATCCGGTCATCCACCAGCGACGGCTCCTGCGCCAGCCGGGCTGCGCCCAGCTTCTCCAGATCGGCCAGCGAGATGACCCAGTCCCCGTCGGTCGTTCCGTCGAACGTGACGACCTTGACCACCTCGGGCAGCGCGGCGCGGTTGGCCGCAAGCTTGGCGATCTGGACGTCGTTCTCGGCGAAGACGACGCGGCTCCCGGAGTCGGCCATGATGTAGGTCACGTCGGACTCAGCGGTCGTGGGATAGATGGCAGTCGTCGCCGCGCCGGCCAGCATCACGGCCAGGTCGGCGATCACCCACTCGTAGCGAGTGCTCGAGGCGATGGCCACCCGCTGCTCGAGCTCGATCCCCAGGGCCTCCAGACCCGCCGCGATCTGACGCACGCGGGCGTCCGTCCGTGCCCAGGTGACCGACTCCCAGCCCTCGCCCCGGGGGAACCGGAACGCCTCTGCGTCGGGGGTTGAAGCCGCCCGCTCGACGAACAGGTGGGCCACAGACCTGGCTCGATGCTCGATGAGGGACAGGTCGGGGTGCTCGTCGCTCGCGGTGAGGGCCATTATCGCTCCTGAGGGGTGATCATGCACAGACACATCGGATGATGTCAGGACAGGCGCCGTTCGTAAAGGCCGGACAAGTTGGCGTTGTTGACCAGCCCCAGTGCGAGCCGGCAGGCGAACATGCTCGAGCCGCCCGGCCGAAGCAGGCCCGCCGCCGGTGCGGGACCAGGTCACGACTGGATGGAGGACAGCACCGTCCTGGCGCGCTCGACGTCGGCGGCCATCTGGACGACCAGCGCCTCGATGGAGTCGAACTTCTCCGTCGGCCGCAGTCGGTCGATGAACTCGACGGCCACGTTCTCACCGTAGAGATCCAGGTCCAGGCGATCCAGGACGTGGGCCTCAACCCGGCGCTGGGTGCCCTCGAAGGTCGGGTTGGTGCCGATCGAGATCGCGGCCGGGAGCACCCGGTCGACGTCGCCCTCGGGCAGCGTCGGTCGGATCAGCCGCCCCACGTACACCCCGTCCGCAGGGACCAGCCCCGCAGAGTCCTGGCTGAGGTTCGCGGTGGGATAGCCCAGCTCACGGCCGCGGTGGTCGCCGTGCACGACCTCACCGCACACCCGATGCGGGCGTCCGAGGATCTCGGTCGCGGTGGCGACGTCGCCGCTGGTCACCAGGGTGCGGACGCGGCTGGAAGACCAGCGGCCACCGTCGCCGATGTCCTTGAGCGCGACCACCTCGAAGCCATGCTCGACGCCGATCTGGCGCAGGGAGCTCACATCGCCGGAGTTACGAACACCGAATCGGGTGTCCTCCCCCACGACCACCACGCTGGCGCCGAGCGCTGTGACGAAGACATCGACCACGAATCGCTCCGGGGTCCACTGCGCGAACTCGCGGGTGAACTCCATGACCAGCACGGCGTCCAGCCCGGTGGCTGCCAGCAGGTCGAGACGCTGTTGCGACGCGGTGATGATCTGCGGTGCCCGTTCAGGGTGCAGCACGGCGACCGGATGCGGGTCGAAGGTGACCGCGACCGCCCGGGCCCCCTCAGCTCGTGCCCGCTCGACTACTTTGGCGAGCACGGCCTGATGGCCCTTGTGCACGCCGTCGAAGTTGCCCAGGGTCGCCACGGTGGGGCCGTAGCCCGGGGGGATCTGGGAGAGGTCGGTCCATCGCTGCATTGGGGACACTCTACGAACCCGACGGACTGAAGACGACGTGGGCCTTGGCAAGCGTGCCGCTCTCGTCGAGCATGGCCACCAGATTCCCCTCGGGTGCGAAGGCCGCAATGGGCTGGCTGCGCCCTGCCGGCTTGGACGGGATGCGCTGCCCGTAGCCGACCGCGGTCGCCTCGGGTGCGGTCAGCTCGCGTGCTTCGAAGGAGTCACGTGCGGCATCCGACAGGCTGATCACCGGTATGTCGCCGGACTCGCTGGCGATCTCGAGCTCTTCGAGCGTGTGCGCACTGTCGAGACCGAACCTGCCGACCCGGGTTCGCCGCAGTGCGGTCAGGTGCCCGCCCACGCCCAGGGCATCGCCCAGGTCGCGGGCCAGCGCCCGGATATACGTTCCTGAGGACACGTCCACGACGACGTCGCAGTCCCAGACCTGATGACCCGCACTCCCCTGTCCCGCGATCGGCCTGCGACGCTGGTCAAGGATGTCGAACCGGCTGACGGTGACCTGGCGGGCCGGCAGGACAACGTCCAGGCCCGCACGCACCCGCGCATACGATCGCTGCCCGTTCACCTTGATCGCGCTGACCGCGCTGGGCACCTGGGCGATCTCGCCGGTGAGACCCGTGACCGCCTGCTCGACAGCCCCGGCGGTCAGTCCTGCGACATCGTGGGACGTCGTGATCTCGCCCTCTGCGTCATCGGTGACCGTGGACTGACCAAGACGGATGGTCGCGGTGTACGTCTTGTCACAGCCCACGAGGAACGTGAGCAGCCTGGTAGCGCGGTTGATACCCAGCACGAGGACACCGGTGGCCATCGGGTCCAACGTTCCCGCGTGGCCGACCCGGCGGGTACCACACAGCCGTCGGCAGCGCGCCACGACGTCGTGACTGGTCCATCCGGCCGGCTTGTCGACGATGAGCAGCCCGTCAGGGGTGGTCATCGTCTCAAGGTCATCATCGCTCTAGCGGCCATCATCTGTGGCGACTTCTCCGTCGCCCCCGGCGATCACGGAGTCGGTCTCATCGCTGCCTTCACCGTCAGCGGACTCAGCAGTCTCGGCGGACTCCTCGGATACCGGCTTCTTGTAGGGGTCCGGGTCACCGGCATACGCAGCACCGGCCCGGGCGGCCGCGACCTCGGCGTCCCGCTGCTTGGCTGTGAGCAGCAGGTCCTCAAGGTGGGCTGCACCCTCCGGAATCGCGTCGGGGATGAACTCGAGAGTGGGAGTGAGCCGGATGCCGATGCCCTTGCCGACCGCCGAGCGAAGCTTGCCCTTGGCGGACTCGAGAGCCGCCGCCGTCTCGGCACGTTCGGCCTCGCCACCGAACACCGTGTAGAACACCGAGGCGTTCTGCAGGTCGCCGGTCACCCGGACGTCGGTGATGGTGACAAACCCAAGTCGCTCGTCCTTGACGCGGTACTCCAGCGTCTCGGCCACAAGCACCTTGATGCGGTCTGCGATCTTCTTCGCGCGTGCCGGATCAGCCATGGTTCTTACTCTCCTACGAAATAACACGAAAATGACAGGGCACGAGAAGGCGTGCAGTGGATCAGGGACAGACTCCAAGGTCGCCGAACGGCCCTTTGGTGAGCGGGCTGAAGCCAGTCAGCCCGCTCACCGGGTGAGCCACGATCAGGTGCGCGGGATCTCGCGCATCTCGTGGGTCTCGATGACGTCGTCAACCCTGATGTCGTTGAAGCTACCCAGGTTGATGCCGCACTCGAAGCCCTCTCGAACCTCGGTCACGTCGTCCTTGAAGCGACGCAGGCCGGTGATCTCGATGCCCTCGCCGACGACGACACCGGCGCGCAGGATCCGAGCCTTGGTGCCGCGCTTGATCTCGCCGGAGCGGATCAGTGAACCGGCGACATTGCCGAACTTGGAGGACTTGAAGACCTCGCGCACCTCGGCGGTGCCCAGCTGGGCCTCTTCGTACTCCGGCTTGAGCATGCCCTTGAGCGCTGCCTCGATGTCCTCGATCGCCGAATAGATGACCGAGTAGAAGCGCATGTCCACGCCCTCGCGGTCGGCCAGCTCGGCCACCCGCTCCGCCGGCTTGACGTTGAAGCCGATGATGACCGCACTGTCGACCGTCGCCAGGTTGACGTCGTTCTGGGTGATCGCGCCCACGCCACGGTGAATGATCCGCAGGTCGACCTCGTCGCCGACGTCGATCTTGAGCAGGGCGTCCTCGAGCGCTTCGACAGAACCGGAGACATCACCCTTGATGATGAGGTTGAGGTTGTCGACCTTGCCCGCAGCAAGGGCCTCGTTGAGGTCCTCGAGGCTGATCCGCTTGCGACGCTTGGCCAGGCTGGCCGCACGCTGGGCTGCCTCACGGCGCTCGGCGATCTGACGGGCCGTGCGGTCGTCAGGTGCCACCAGGAAGGTGTCACCGGCGCCGGGCACCGACGTCAGACCGAGCACCATGACCGGACGCGACGGCGTCGCCTCCTCGACCGCGTCACCGCGCTCGTCGAGCATGGCGCGCACGCGGCCATAGCCACCGCCGGCCACGATCGAGTCACCGATACGCAGCGTTCCGGACTGGACCAGAACCGTGGCGACGGGGCCACGCCCCTTGTCGAGGTGGGCTTCGATAGCCACTCCTCGCGCGTCCTTGTTCGGGTTGGCCCGCAGGTCGAGCGAGGCATCGGCTGTCAGCAGCACTGCCTCGAGCAGCGTGTCGATATTCGTCAGCTCCTTGGCGGAGACCTCGACGAACATCGTCTCGCCGCCGTACTCCTCGGCAACGAGGTTGTACTCGGTGAGCTGCTGGCGAACCTTGTCGGGGTTGGCCCCCTCCTTGTCCACCTTGTTCACCGCAACCACGATCGGCACACCGGCAGCCTGGGCGTGGTTGAGCGCCTCAATCGTCTGCGGCATGACGCCGTCATCGGCTGCGACCACGAGGATCGCGATGTCCGTGACTGCGGCACCACGAGCACGCATGGCCGTGAAGGCCTCGTGACCGGGGGTGTCGATGAACGTGATGGGGCGCTCGACACCCTCGTGCTGGGCAAGAACCTGGTAGGCACCGATGTGCTGGGTGATGCCACCTGCCTCGTGATGGGCCACCTTGACGGAGCGGATCGCGTCCAGCAGCCGGGTCTTTCCGTGGTCGACGTGACCCATGACGGTCACCACCGGCGGACGGGGCTTGAGGTCCTCGTCGCCTTCATCAGCCAGCTCGGCGTCGAGGTCGATGTGGAACTGGCCGAGCAGCTCGCGCTCCTCGTCCTCCGGAGAGACGACCTCGATGTCGTAGCCCAGCTCGGTGCCGAGCGCGCGGAACGTGTCCTCGTCCAGGGACTGGGTCGCCGTGGCCATCTCACCGAGGTGGATGAGCACGGTGACCAAGCTCGCCGGGTTGGCATTGATCTTGTCGGCGAAGTCGGTCAGCGAGGCACCACGACGCACCCGGATGACGGTCTTGCCGTCGCCGCGGGGAACCGTGACACCGCCGAGCGACGGGGCCTGCATCTGCTCGAACTCCTGACGCTTGGCGCGCTTGGACTTGCGCCCGCGAACGGGACGTCCACCACCACGGCCGAAGGCGCCCTGTGTGCCACCACGGCCACCGGGTCCACCGGGACGACCACCGCCGCCACCGGGACGCCCGGCGAAACCGCCGCCGCCACCGGGACGACCGGCGAAACCGCCGCCGCCACCCGGAGCACCACCCGGACGACCGGGAGCACCACCACGGGCGGGACGCTCACCGGGGCGACCGACCGCCGCGCGATCGGGCATCATGCCCGGGTTCGGACGTGGCGCGCCGGGACGGGGACCACCGGCACCGGCGGGAGCCGGGCGACCACCCTGCGGGCGGGGCATTCCCTGGCTGGGGGCGAAGGGGTTGTTGCCCGGGCGAGCGGCCGACGGTGCCTCGCGGCCTTCGCGCGGCTCGCGACCCTCACGCGGCTCGCGACCCTCACGGCCACCTCGGGGCATGCCCTGGCTCGGTGCAAACGGGTTGTTGCCGGGGCGCGGGGCTCCGGGACGGGGAGCGGGACGCGGGCTCTCGGTGCCGCCTGCGCGTGCCGCCGGCGCCTCGGGAGCGGCCGTCTTCGCCGCGGGAGCCCGCGGAGCGGGTGCCTTCGGGGCGGGAGCCTTGGGGGCAGGCGCCTTCGGGCCTGGCGTCGCCGGGCGGGACGGTGCAGGAGTCACGCTCGCGGTTGCCGGGACGGGAGCCGCAGCCGCCGGTGCGGCAGGGGACGCCGAAGCAGCGGGAGCCACTGGTGTGGCGGGGGACGCCGGCGCAGGAGCAGCAGCCGGGGCCGGGGCAACCGGGGCAACCGGGGCAACCGGGGCAACCGGTGCAACCGGCGCCGGGCCGGGCTTGAATGCCGGCTTCTTGGCGGCTGGCTTTGCGGCGCTGTCCTTGGCCGGACCGCCAGCGGCTGCCTGCTCCGCGGGGAACGACTCGCGAACCTTGCGAACCACAGGGGGCTCGATGGTCGAGGAAGCCGACCGGACGAACTCGCCCTGTTCTTTCAGATGATTGAGCAAAGTCTTGCTCTCGACTCCGAGCTCTTTTGCGAGCTCGTAGACCCGGACCTTAGCCACGTTTCTCCTCGTCTGTGGCCCGGAACTCGAGATGAAACGGGCCGTCGTTAGTGCTGGATGTTGCTCATCGCTGAGTACTCATCGGGTGCTCATCGGGTGCTCATCAGCGTCAAACCCGCTTTCGGTTTCAGGAACCTGCTGAACTGCCTGCCCCGGGATGGGGCCGGCAGCGTTGACGACGGACTGCGCGTGGGCGTCGATGTATTCGCCCACAGCCGCCACCTCGAGGAAGGCCTTGACACGCAAGGCCCGCCCGAACGCCTTTCGCTGCACTGCAAGGTCGAGACACTCCGGTGTCGGGTGTAGCCAAGCGCCACGCCCTGGCAGCCGGAGCCGCGGATCCGCAACGACCCTGGCGACGTTGTCGCCGGTGTCGCTCCACTCCACGACTACTCGCAGCAGTGCTGATCGAACATCACGACGACGACAACCCACACACGTACGTGACATGCAGTGGATTGGCCGCTGACGATTCCGTCGCAACCGATCGATCGTCACCACTCTAGCGCCTAGCGCTCACGGTCTGTGCCAGCCCTGGCCCCACGGGCCCCGTCGTCGCGAGCAGGCGCGGTGTCAGAATGGATGTCGATCCGCCAGCCGGTGAGCTTGGCCGCGAGCCGGGCGTTCTGCCCCTCCTTGCCGATTGCCAGCGACAGCTGGTAGTCCGGGACGGTCACCCGGGCTGAGCGCAGCTCTGCGTCGACGATCTCGACGGAGTTGACCCGCGACGGTGAGAGGGCGGCCGCCACGAAGGTCTGCGGGTCCTCGGAGAAGTCGACGATGTCGATCTTCTCGCCGTGCAGCTCGGTCATGATTGCCCGGATCCGCGCCCCCATCGGACCGATGCAGGCGCCCTTGGCGTTCACCCCCGGAACCGTCGAGTGCACGGCCACCTTGGTCCGGTGCCCTGCCTCGCGGGCAAGTGCGCCGATCTCGACCGTGCCGTCCGCGACCTCGGGGATCTCGAGCGCGAACAGCTTGCGCACCAGGTTGGGGTGGGTTCGCGAAAGGCTGATCTGGGGTCCTCGCTGACCACGCTTGACACTGACCACGTAGCAGCGCAGACGCTGGCCGTGGACGTACTTCTCCCCCGGCACCTGCTCGGCCAGGGGCAGCGACCCCTCGATCTCCCCGAAGTCGACCATCACGTAGCGCGGGTCGCTGCTCTGCTGGATGACGCCCGTGATGATGTCGCCCTCGCGGCCATGGAAGTCACCCATGATCGCCTCATCCTCGAGGTCCCTCAGTCGTTGCACGATGACCTGGCGTGCCGTCGAAGCCGCTATCCGGCCGAAGCCGGCCGGGGTGTCATCGAACTCGCGACCGGGCTCTGACCGCTCCCCGGTCTCAGGGTCGAGGACGCCCTCCTCGCGGGCCCACACCGTCACGTGACCGGTCTTGCGCTCGAGCTCGACGCGGGCGATGCGCTGGGCACCCTCTGTCCGGTGGTACGCCACGAGCATTGCCTGCTCGATGGCGGGGATGAGGACGTCCAACGAGATGTCCCGCTCGCTCTCAAGGCCACGTAGCGCGGTCAGGTCGATATCCATCAGCTGTCCTCCTCTGTCGTGACACTGGGTTCGGTGGCACGGGCAAACTCGACCTGCACCTGGGCGCGGACGATGTCGGCATACGGAATGCGTAGTTCGGTCTCTGGCTCTTTCTTCGTCGCCGCACGCAGCAACGTCAGCTCGGCTGGTCCGGCAGCAACCAGGCGGCCGGCCAGTGGGTGGCTCGGATGATCCCACTCGGCCTCTGTCCCGGCGACCCAGGCTGCGCCCTCGGTACACCAGATCTCCACGAGCCGGGTGACGTTTCGGCGGAAGTGACGCGGTTCGGTGAGCGGGCGGTCGACCCCGGCCGACCCGACCTCAAGGACGTAGGGCGCCTCACCAAGCGCGTCGGAGACGTCCAGAGCGGCACTGATGACACGGGTGGCATCCGCCACCTCGTCCAGGGAGAGCGGATCGATGGCGCTGGCCTCGTCGTCCGGCCGGAGACCGGCCAGATCACGGTCGAGCCAGATACGCACCAGCCGGCGCTTGCCGGCAGGCGTCACCGCCACGTCCTCGACCACGAGGCCGAGCTCGCCGAGGGGGCCAGGGACGTCATCGGTGCCCCTGAGGTCGCGCAGGACGTCTCCGACCTTTTCCTGAATGCTCAACTTGCCGCCTCCGCTCCCTGTTCTGGAATGACGCCACGCCGCGCGCATGCTCCCGCGGTGGTCGTCGACCGAAGTCTATCGGGCACAGCACCGGCTTCGTAGCCACGGCGACAGCGGGGCTGCGCCGGGCCCTGTGCCGGGAAGTGGACCTGCCAGCCGGCATTCAGCCGAGGGGGCCATGATGGACTCATGATCTCCACGGTGGCGCCGCTCACCGACGTCTCCACGTGGCTCAGTGGCAGTGGCCTGGAGATCCTGCTGATCGTCCTCGGCGTCATGCTGTTGACCAGGTTCGCGAAATGGCTCAGGACGATGATCATCGAACGCATCGACGCGAACGACGACGAGTCCGACACCCTGGTTCGCTCGGAGGCTGCCAAGCACCGGCAGGCGCTGGCAGAGGTGCTCACGTGGACGTCTCTGGTCATCGTGTACTGCGTCTCCGGCGTGCAGATCGCCGGACGGCTGGGGGTGCCGACGTCCAGTCTGGTCGTGCCGGCGGCCGTGGTGGGAGTCGCGCTCGGCTTCGGGGCGCAGCGCCTGGTCCAGGACCTGCTCGCGGGCTTCTTCATCATCGCCGAGCGCCAGTACGGCTTCGGTGACCTGATCCGGGTCGCCGGCCCGGGCATCCCCGAAGGCGTGATCGGCACCGTCGAGGACGTGAGCCTGAGGGTCACCAAGGTCCGAACCGCCAACGGGGAGGTCATCTTCACCCCGAACGGCCAGATCAGCCAGCTCACCAACCTTTCGCGGGACTGGGCCCGGGTCGTGGTCGACGTGCCTGTTCCGCTCAGTGCGGACATCGGCCAGATCAGCGAGATCCTGCGCCAGGTCGGCCGCGAGGCGTATGCCGACGACGTGCTCCACCCCCAGCTCCTCGACACCCCTGCGGTGATGGGCGTCCAGAGCATCGAGGTCGACCAGATCCACGTCCGGATCGTGGCCCGCACCCTGCCTGGCAGGCAGTTCCACGTCGGCCTGGCGCTGCGTGGGCGGATCGCGAAGGCGCTACGCGGGGAGGGCATCCACGTGGCCCTCGAGGTGGACACTGCCGGCTCCACGAGCGCGACCGACTCCACCGGCGCGACCGACTCCACCGGCGCTACGACGTGACGGTGAGTCCCCGACGGTCAACCTGGGTGCTCATGGGCCTGTTCGCCCTGACTCTGGTGATCTACTTCCTGGTTCGCCCGCCGCCTGCGGCGAGCGCGCCTGCAACCCCGGCAACCTCAGTCCAGCAGAACCCGACAGCCCCGAAGATCCGGCCCAGGCTCAGCACCACGACCACGGTCCCTCCGCGCCCGTCGACGACCCCGGTCCCTTCGGCCCCCACATCGACCCCCGCTCCCACCCTTGGGCCGACCGGCACACCCAGCCCGGTGTTCACCAGTGCGCCCGGTCCCTTTCCGAGCAGCGCGCCCACGACCCAGGCTGGTACGCCGACGACAAGCAGCCCGGCGCCGACGATCAGCCCCAACACTGCAACGACGTCGCCCTGATCCGTGCCGGATGAGACCCGGCCGTGGGAGACTCAGAGCATGCCCGGGACGCCTGGCCAGAGGCCAGCCCCCTCCCCCGATCGCCAGCCGTCGATCCGGGATCTGCTGAGCGGGGGCAACCCGCGAAAGCTGCAGAACGTCGACGAGGTGGTCAGCACGGTTCTGGCCGAACCCGAGCGTCTCGATGAGCTCATCGGGTGCATCATCGACCATGGCGACGAGGTCGTGCGGATGCGTGCCGGTGACGCGCTCGAGAAGGTCGGCCGCGCAGAGCCGTCGCTCCTGCAGCCGCACGTGTCGCTGTTGCTGGGTGAGATGTCGACAATCCACCAGCCGTCGGTGCAGTGGCACGTGGCGCAGATGCTCGGCCAGGTCCGGCTCACCGCTCCGCAACGCAGGCAGGCAGTGCGATTCCTGAGCAAGAACCTGGACGAGTCCGCCGACTGGATCGTGCTCAACTGCAGCCTCGACACGATGGCCGTCCTGGCCCGAGCGGACCCCGCCCTCGTCGACCCGTTCCGCCGCCAGCTCCGCCGCCATGAGCGCAGCGGCTACAAGTCACTGGCCAACCGGGCCCGCAGGCTGCGCCTCGAGTTCGGCCCCGACCCCACGGCACAGACTTGACCAGCCACCGGAATCAGAACGGGCCGCACGAACGGCCGTCTGAAGCCCGGCCGGCGATCGGCTGACAGTCAGAGACTGCGGTGGACCGCTGCCCGCTGCCACAGTGGTTCCTCAGAACGGAACAACGTCAGCCGGGCGCACGTTTGCCGAGTGGGCCGGACAGGCGTCAGGATGTCCGCCTCGACACCATGGAGCGCAGTGCGGAAGGAATCCTTGATGGGTAACCGTTTGGCAGGCTCGACCAGCCCGTATCTGCTCCAGCACGCCGCGAATCCGGTGGACTGGCAGGAGTGGGGTGAGGAGGCGTTCGCTGAGGCGCGCGCCCGGGATGTCCCCGTGCTCCTCTCTGTCGGCTACTCCGCCTGCCACTGGTGCCACGTGATGGCCCACGAGTCGTTCGAGGATGACGAGGTGGCCGACGCCCTGAACGCCGGCTTCGTCGCGATCAAGGTCGACCGTGAGGAACGCCCGGACATCGACGCGATCTACATGTCCGCGACCACGGCCCTGACCGGACGCGGCGGCTGGCCGATGACGTGCTTCCTCACGCCGGCAGGCACACCCTTCTTCTGCGGCACGTACTACCCCAAGGCCACCTTCCTGGACCTTCTCTCACGCATCTCGGACGTCTGGACCCATCAACGTGAGGAGGTGCTCAGCACCGGCTCGCGGATTGTCGAGGCCCTGGTCCCGGCTGCGACGGCCGGGTTCGACACGCCCCTGGCGGCGGCCGAGCTGGGAGCGGCCGAGGCGTTGCTCGCCGGCGGGTATGACTGGCAGGACGGGGGATTCGGCCGGGCGCCCAAGTTCCCGCCGTCGATGATCCTGGAGTTCCTCCTGCGCCACTGGGCACGCACCGGCTCGGAGCGCGGCCTGCGGATGGTCGAGGGCAGCTGCGAGGCGATGGCGCGCGGCGGGATGTACGACCAGCTGGCCGGCGGCTTCGCGCGCTACTGCGTGGACGCCGGCTGGGTGGTGCCGCACTTCGAGAAGATGCTCTACGACAACGCCCAGCTCCTGCGGATCTATCTGCACCTGTGGCGCGCGACCGGATCACCCCTGGCAGAACGGGTCGCGCGGCAGACCGCGGACTTCCTGCTGCGCGACCTCGGCACAGCCCAGGGCGGCTTCGCCGCGTCCCTGGACGCGGACACGGACGGGGTCGAGGGCCTGACCTACGCCTGGACGACCCCACAGCTCGTCGACGTGCTCGGCGCGGAAGACGGGCGCCGCGCCGCCACCCTGCTCGAGGTGACCGGCTCCGGGACCTTCGAGCACGGTATGTCGACCCTTCAGCTGCGCAGGGAGCCGGACGACGCGCGATGGTGGGAGGGCGTTCGCACCCGCCTGCTGATGGCGCGCAACCTGCGGCCGCAGCCGGCCCTGGACGACAAGGTGGTCACCGGCTGGAATGGTCTGGCCATCGCCGCACTGAGCGAGGCCGGCGTGCTGCTCGGCGAGTCGACGTACGTGGACGCCGCTCAGCTTTGCGCGCAGTTCCTCACCGACTCCCATGTCGTTGACGGCAGGTTGCGCCGGGCATCGCGCGGGGGCGTGGTGGGGACCGCGATG
>DASVKO010000323.1:0-7592 GCA_036385355.1 Dermatophilaceae bacterium | reverse complement strand
CCTGGTGGTGCGGACGAGGCGAAGTGGCTCGATGAGGGTCGACGAGCGCGAGATCACGTCCGAGGTCGCCCTCTGCCGGTCCGACGGCCGGCTCAACCCCGCCGCGGTCGGCTGGACCCGACGCCCGCTGCACGACACCAGCCGGATCGGCGTCGGCCGCTACGGCTGGGGTCGTAACAAGCGGTGGGAGTACTGCGCCGTGAACACCCCGACCCATCTGTTGGGCGTGACCGTCTCATCCCTCGACTACGCGGGCGTCCACGGCGTGTGGGTGCACGATCGGCGCACCGGGGAGACCGTCAGCCACGACGCGGTCGACCCGCTGGGTCGGGGTGCGACCCTGCCGGGGCGGCTCGGTGGCGCTGCGGCCCGGGCGCGCACGCGTGAGCTGTCGATCGACGTCGTCCCTGTCCCGGGCGGGACCCGGCTGCGGGTCACCGGGCCGCGGATCCGGATCGACGTGCTCGCCGAACGTCCGCCTGGGCACGAGGCGATGGGCGTCGTCGTGCCGTGGTCGCCGCGGCTGTTCCAGTACACCGTCAAGGACGTCGCGCGCTCCGCGGTGGGCAGGCTCTGGGTGGACGACACCGAGCACGTCGTCGCCGCAGGGGAGTCCTGGGCGGTGCTCGACCACGGCCGCGGAAGGTGGCCGTACTCCGTGGTGTGGAACTGGGGCGCAGGGTCCGGGCTGGTGGACGGGCACGTCATCGGCGTGCAGGTCGGGGCCCGGTGGACCGATGGCACCGGCTCGACGGAGAACGCGCTGGTCGTCGACGGCCGGGTGCACAAGATCAGCGAGGAGCTCGTCTGGGAGTACGACACGAGGGACTGGCTCGCCTCGTGGAGCGTGCGCGGGGAGCTCGCGGACCTGACCTTCACGCCGTTCTGGGACCACTCGTCAGCGACGAACCTCGGCGTTCTCGCTCAGCGGGCCCACCAGTGCTTCGGGCACTGGGCCGGGTGGATGAGCGACGACGCAGGGGAGCGGGTCCCGGTCGACGGCGTGCTCGGATGGGCCGAGGAGGTCCACAACCGCTGGTGAGGCGGTCTCCGGTGGGGTGAGGTCTGTTTGTCAGGAGATCGCGGCCTTCACGAGCTCGGCGACCTTCTTCTCCACCACAGGACTCCACCTCAGAAGCGCGTACGACACCGGCCACATGTCGTCGTCGTCGAGGTTCGCCGCGTCCTGGAAGCCAAGGGTCGAGTACCGGTAGGTGAACTTGCCCGCATCCTGGAAGAAGACGACGACCTTGCCGTCCACGTTCGCGTAGGCGGGCATCCCGTACCAGGTCTTGGGCGACAGCTCGGGGGCGGTCGCAGTCACCGTCACGTGCACGCGCTCGGCGAGGGCGCGATCCTCTGGCGCCATCTTCGCGATGCTGTCGAGGACCGCCTGCAGTCCGTCGGCCCTCCTGGCGCCTTTCTTGCCCTCGGCGCGCAGCTCGGCGGCGCGCTCCTTCATCGCGGCGCGCTCTTCGGTGCTGAAACCGTCGGACTCGTTCTCGGTCTTCTTCGCGGGCATTCTCGGGTTCCTTTCGACGCTCACCGGCTCGGCGTGATGCCGACCTTCCGCAGAAAGACCAGGCCGGGTCACGCCAAAGCGCTTCTGGATTCCTGCTCCGATCGGGGCGAGTTGAGTTGCTCAGGTGACCCGGTAACCCTCCGGGTCGGGCTTTCCGTGGCTGACCGCCTCGGCGTCGATGATCAGGGGCGGCTCCGGCAGATCAGTACGTACGTGTGTTGGGGTCGATGCCGAGCTCGTGCGGCCACACGGCCCAGACTCGTCGCTGGTTGCTTGCCGTGTCGAGCGGCAAACCACGCATGCCGGACTGCGATGCACGTCCCGTCCCTTCGATCTAGGTTGTCTACGTGGATACGGTCCTGAAGAGTGGTCTCATCATCGAGGTTCCTGAGGCCGAGCCGGCTGTCAGTGAGCCTCGTTCGAGGATGGATGGTAACGCTCGGCTCGGGGTCCTGGCCCACATCACGGTGCTCTTCCCATTCATGCCTGCCGCACACATCGACGACGCTGTGTTGCGCCGCCTTGCCGGCGTGTTTGCAGCCGTTCCAGCGTTCGAGCACCGTCTCGTGCGCACGAGCTGGTTCGGTGAAGACGTCCTGTGGCTCGCGCCCGAGGACGACGTTCCCTTTCGCTCACTGACCGAGTCAGTTCATCGCGAGTTCCCGGACTACCCACCCTTCGGCGGCCTGTACGAGGACGTGGTCCCCCACCTGACGATCGCCGACCGGTGCCCTATGGAGCAGATGAAGTCCGCGGAGCAGCTCGTTGAGCAACACCTCCCGATCAACTGCCTCGCGACCGGGGTGTCCCTGGTGGTCCAAAGCGACACCTCCGGTCAATGGACTCGCTCTGCCTCGTTCGCGCTGGGCAAGGTTCCGCTGCGCGCTTAGCGAACGGAGCCCGGAGTCAGACCGCGAACTCCGCCACCGCCCGCGTCGGCTGCGCGTTCACCCGTTCCAGCATGCGGTCGAAGACCACCGCCCGGTCGAACTGTCTCGCATGTGCACGGGCCCGACTCTCCATATTCGCCCGTTCCTCACACGACATCGCACAGACTCGGTCGAGCGCCGCCGCGATCGCATCCGGGTCCTGGCCCGGCACGAAGATCGCGCAGTCGCCGACGGCCTCGCCGATCCCTCCCGTCTCCGTCGTGATCACCGGCCCGCCGCCAGACAGCATCTTCTCCACCAGCGCGATTCCGAACGTCTCGACGAACTCAGGCAGCGGTTTGCTGGGCAGGACGAACGCAGCTGAGCTCGCCATCAGGTGAGGCTTCTCGACGTCGTCCACATCGTCGAGAAACAGGATCCGCTCGGCGACCGGGGACGCGGCGGCCACCGAACGCAACCATCGGGCCTCCGGCCCGCTGCCCGCGATGACCAGCCGCAGCGTTGTGGCCGCACGACTGCGCTCGAACCCCGCGATCAGGTCGTCGACGCCCTTGGCCGGGCTCAGGCGAGACAGGAAGAGCACGTACGCGTCCTCATCCAGCCCCCGTCGCGCCAGCACGCGCTCGGTCTCGCAAGGGTCAAGGTTCAGGTAGGAACCAACGTCGATCGCCGGGAAGGACACGCCGACCCGCTCCCGGCACCGCTGGGCGAACGTGGTCCCATGCCGTGCGTCGATCTCCGCGGCCTCTGCCAGGATGATCTCCCGCGTGTACTCGGAGACCGCGAGACACAGGTCGTGGGCCAGGTAGCTGGACAGGACGTGCGCTGCCGCACCCCACCGCCCCTCCTCGAGGCAGGACCGGACGACATTCGTGACGTCCGACCCGACCGCCTCCGCGACGGTTGTCACGTTGACCGGCAGGCCGGTGCTGCGCGCGACCCGAACGGCATCGGTCACCGCGACCGCGTGCGGACTCAGGTACAGCGACAGGCACAGGGTCGGGACGCCGTCGGTGAACAGCTCGACGAGCCGGCCGGTCAGGCCCGCCAGATAGCGCCCGTCCGGCACCTTGTAGTCACCCACCGGTGCCGGGCGTTCGACGACGATGCCGTCGCGGTAGGGCAGCACCCCGTCCAGCGGTTTGAGTGGCAGCCCGCTCCGCTGCAGCAGGTCGATCGGCCAGGTGATGATCCGCACCTCGTCGAAGCCTCGGTCCAGGGCTGCCTCGGCGAGGTTGCGTGCCTCCCCGGAGTGCCCGCAGATCACCGGGTCGGCACGGGCGACGATCACCAGTCGGTTCCTCGAGGGCGTGGTCATGTTCTCACTCCGGTCGGCTTATCGTGGGGGACCTCGGAGGTCGAGGCGGACGGAGGTCGGACGTCGGTGCCCCACCGGCCGGGGACCGGGCCGAGCTCGACCAGGAGACGACCGCCGCGGTGCAGCTCGGTGCCAGTCAGCCAGGTCCGCGCGAGCGGCCTCCCGTCGAGCTGGACCGACTGCACGTACTGGACGGGCCCGCCTGGCTCGGGCTCGACGAAGCCCTGGGTCTCGATCGTCATCGCCGACCCGCCGACCCCGATCCGCGACTCACGCCAGGCGGGGGCGTTGATCAGGAAGAGACTCTGGCCCGCCACCGGGAACAGGCCAAGGGTTGCCCACACGTACCAGGAGCTCAGGCCGCCGGAGTCGTCGTTGCCCGGCAGCCCGCCACGGCCCGTGCCGAACTGGTTGTGCACCACCGCATGGACGACTTCGGCGGTCCGGTCCGGGCGTCCGGCGTACTGATAGGCCCACGGCGCCTCCATGTCCGGCTCGTTGTTCAGCCCCTGGAACCGGTTCAGGGCGTAACCGCGCGCCATCTCTTCGATGCCCGGTCGCATCCCGGGCTGGGTGACGGCTTCGGCACCGAACCCGAAGAACTGGTCGAGCAACCCCACGAACGCCTCGTCGCCCCCGGCCAGGGCTATCCGGGCAGACATGTCGTGAACCAGCCGGAACGAGTAGTTCCACTTGCCGCCCTCGTAGAAGGTCGACTCCCTGAGCAGTCCGGTCGCGGGGTCAAAGGCGTTCGCCCAGCGCGCGGCCAGCGGAGCGAACTCGGCGACGAGAGCGTGGTCCCCGACGTGATCGGCGATCTTCGAGGCGCACCAGTAGCCAAACGCGACGTCGAGGGTGTGGCTGATCGGATGTACCACCCCCCGTAGCAGGAAGTCCTCGCCATACATGCGGCGCAGGTCGGTGTGCATGTGCACCAGGGCCCAGTCCCAGTCGATCTCCAGGCCCAGCTGGCACAGGTCCGCCAGGAAGGTGTGCGCCAGGGCGCTGGCCTGCCGGAAGAACTGATCCGCTCCGCGGGCCATCCGGTAGCCGATCGGCAGGTTTCCCTCCTGCTCGGCGATGTGCAGGAGCGCCTGCGCGAGCTCGACCGCGCGCTGCGGCATGAGCGCGGTGAGCAAAGGCAGCTGGGTCCGGTAGATGTCCCACATCGTGGCGATGTCGAACGCGAACGGCCCGCTGGTCGGCCAGAAGGGACTCTCTCCCGGTGCCAGGCACGGCTTGATCAGCGAATGGTAGAGGGCGGTCGAGAAGATCGTCTGCCGGTCGTCCGACGCGGTCTCGACCCTGATCGCGCCCAGGTGCTCGCGCCAGGTCGTCGAGGTGGCAGTGCGTCGCGACTCGAAGCTCGAGGGGCCGGGCCCGCAGTCCGTGTAGAGGTTCTCACGAGCCTGGTCCACCCCGCGGAGCGAGAAGCCGAAGCGCAGCTCCACCACCTGCCCGGGCTCCGCCGGGCCGGCCCACATGAGGCCGAACGGGCGCAAGGTCGTCGGCCGGATGTAGTCGAAGTCAAGCCTCGTGCCGCCGGGCATCAACCGACGGTCGTACCAGAGCATCTGCCGCCACTGGGGGGTGTCGCACTCGACGTGCACGGCCAGCGGTGCGCCCTCGACGACGATCTCGCCCTGCGCGACCCCCGGAGCGATGGCGTGCAGATGCGCCCGCAGGGGAATGGTTCGCCCGTGGGGGATCGTCAGGCCGCCCAGGGAGAAGTCGATCACCAGTCGTGCGTCCTGGTGGCCGGGGAAGGTGTAACGATGCACGGCGCTCTTGGGCCCGACCGTCACCTCGCAGCGGATCCCCGAGGCGAGCGTCGCGGCATACCATCCTGGCTCGGCGTGCTCCTCCTCGATCTCCCACAGGGTCCCGAGCTCGTCGAGTGACCGGAGCATCGGGGTGACCCGGAAGTAGTTGTAGTACTTGCGGATCGCGCCGGTGCCGGACTGCTGGAAGTGCGTGAAGCCGGAGGCCAACTGGCGGTCGTGGATCTGGGTCGGGACTCCTTCGGTGACGAGGTCGTACCGCCCGTAGCCCGTCGGGTACCCACCCGAGTAGGCGCATGCCGACACCATGCCCAAGGGGTAGGTCGCGCCAGGATGGGTGTTGCCGACCTGGGGCTTGGGCCACCACCAGGTGGCTGCAAGGCCGGTCTGTGCCGGCAGGGCGGTGACAGCCGTCCCGATGAAGGGGTCGACCCCGTCGATCATCGCCCGCCCCGCGTCATCGTCCCTGTCCATGCCAAGGACGCTACGAGCCGGATGTATACGGCCGGTTACCGATAGATCACCTCCGGGTCACATGCGGCTCACCCCTGGAGTCGTCAGCCCCGGACACCGGGTCTGGGGATCGGTCTTCGGCTGGATCGCCCAGGCGCGCCACCGAGGAACCAGAACTGCGCTACCGTCACGAACTCCCGCTCGCGGCATGAAAACCCGGTGTCCGACGAAGCGGGGGAACTCCACCTCATCGTCCGAATGGTGGAGAGGCCCGTCGTCCTAACGGGTGAAACCTCGCCCAGAGCGGGCAAATACTGGCGACTGAACCCCAGTCTTTCCATCGTGACTATACGTTGAGATTGGTGGCTTAGATTGGTGGCCCGACAGGACTGCCAGTCAGAAGAGAGGGGCTGGCATGAGTCCTGCTGGCGGATTGGCTCACGGGCCCGGCTTCGTGACCCACGACGTTCGTCTGGGCGCTGCTCGCGGCTGCATTGGCCGTGGGCATCGGCAGGTTGACTCCGTTTGGCGGGGCCCCGTGCGAGCGGGTCCACCTCGTGAACCCCTCGCACGCATTGCGTACCCCGCCATCAGCTGCTGGGTCGTGCCGTCATGAGGCTCCTGATCTGCGACGCCCACGAGCTGTTGCTTGACTCGCTGAGCATGGCTCTGATGGGGAACGGGTACACAGTGGTGGCGACGGCCTCGGACCCTGACGAAGCGGTGGCGGCCGCCCGCGAGTACCAGCCTGACGCATGCCTGCTCGATGTGAGCTTCCCCCGCACCAAGGGGATCAGCGCTGTCGCCCGGATCCACGAGGCGAGCGCCGACACCAAGGTGGTCATGCTCGGCGGCTCGGTCGACGTTGGTCTGCTGGCGGGTGCGATGTCCGAGGGCGCTCAGGGTTTCGTCGGCGAGGAGAACACGATCCGGTCCGTCGTCCAGGCGCTGGAGATGGCATTTCAGAGGCACCTGCCGGTGGACCCGCACATGCTGCAGGAGATCCTGCGACCCCACGATGCTGCGGATCGCCGGAACTCGGGTCGTCCGGATCGCCGGGACTCGGATCGTCCGGATCGTCGCGACAGCGGTCGCCCGGATGATTCGGACGTACGTCGTCCGAATCGCCGCAACGCAGGTCGTCCGGATCGCCGGGACCTAGGGCGTCCGGATCGCCGGGACCCGGGCCTTCCGGATCGTTGACGACAACGCTGGCTCGCACAGCCACCTCGCCTTCTCGGTGACCTTGATCAGTCGGTTGAGAACTGCCGAGCATCCGTCGGCGTGCGGGATGGAGAAGTTGGCTGTCGGGTTTGCCGCCAGGACGGCTTCCTTCTCGCACAACCCGTGTCCACGAAGCGGGGTCAGGCCCAGCGCGGTCAGAAGCCGGGCTCAGGCGCGATCCGAATCCGGCAGCTGCGGCCTCACCTCTCAGCACTACGCCGCTGCCGCCGCCATACTGTGTCCGTGGGATTTATCTTCGACCTCTTAGAGCGCGCGCGGATAGGCGGGTCTAGTCGGTCCATCGTTTGGCCCATTTGACGAGTTTCACGGTCAGGATGAGGGCCACGGCGAGTGCGACCTGTCCCAGTCGTTGCCTGCTGAACCGGTCGGTGTTGCGGCGCAGC
>DASVKO010000322.1:0-12646 GCA_036385355.1 Dermatophilaceae bacterium | reverse complement strand
GTCGGTGGCCTCGTCGGTGCGCAGCTCGAGGCGGCGCGTCTTGGTCGTCGTCATGGTGGTACCTCCACCCATCACTGTACGGGATTTGTACGGTAGTTGCGAGAGGGGTGCGGCGATCGACGGAACTCCAAGCGCGGCTGCCCCCGCAGCCGTACTCCACAAAAGTACGGCAACGACCCCACCATCAGCCGCGCCTCATACCCAACAGGTGCGCCGCGTACGTGCTTAGCGACAGCGAATGCCGGCCCGGCCGCGAGTTTGCAAGCAGGAGGTCCGGGGTTCGATTCCCCGTGTCTCCACCCAGGTCAGAGGCCCTTTCCGCTCGCGGAGGGGGCTTCTTCCATGTCTGCACTCCAGAAGAGCACGGCAACCGGGTCACCGGACCCAGCCCCCGGACTGGGGGCCTTGGGTCAATGCGCACATCGCGGAAGACGTGGCCGTACGCTGAAACAGTCATGAAAACGGCTGCCAGCATCCTTATCGTCGATGACGAGTATCAGAATCGTCGACTTCTCGAGGTTCTGCTCGGGCCGGAAGGCTATGTCACGCGCACCGCTGCCGGCGGCAAGGAAGCGCTGGCGTCCATCGCACAAGACCCGCCAGATCTCATCATGCTGGACTTCCTGATGCCCGGGGTCGACGGACGACAGGTGGCCAGGGCAGTCAAGGCCGACCCGGCCACCCGCAACATCCCGATCATCATGCTGACGGCTCTGGATCACCGCGAGGCACGTCTGGCGGCGCTTGAGGCAGGGGTTGAGGAGTTCTTGACCAAGCCCGTCGACCGGGCTGAGCTGTGGCTGCGCGTGCGCAACCTCCTGCGGTTGAAGGAGCTCGGGGACCTCCTCGAGAACCACCAGGTGACCCTTGAAGACGAGGTACAGGCACGTACGGCGGAACTGCAGAGACGTACGGTGGAGCTTCAGGTGGCCAACGACGCCATACGGAGCTTCACCGCCGCGGCAGCACACAGCCTGCGCACTCCCCTCACCTCGATCGTTGGTTTCTCCGCGCTCCTTACCGGGGGCTGGGAGAAGCTCAGCGAGCAGAACCGGCGGAAGTACGTCGAAGCTGTCGACCGCCAGTCCCGCAACCTCTCTGCTCTTGTCGATGACCTGCTAGTGGCGGCGAGCACCGACGACGGCGGGATGAGTACGTCGCCCGAGCTGATCGTGGTGAGGGAAGCCATCGACCGGTGCCTGGGAACTGGCACCAGGGACACCGCGAATGTGGCTGTGTCGTGTCCACCCGGTCTGACCGTTCGGGTCGATGTGCGTCAGCTGGGACACATCCTCGACAACTACCTGCAGAACGCGTTCAGCTACGGCGAGCCACCTGTGCGCATCGATGCAACCCGGGCTGGGGACATGGTCACGGTTCGGGTGCTCGATAACGGACCGGGCGTACCTCCGGAGTTCGTGTCCAGCCTGTTCGGCCGGTTCACCCGCGCCGACACCCCGTCCACCCGAGCTCACCAGGGCACCGGTCTCGGCCTGTCGATCGTGCATGGGCTGGCCGAGGTGAACGGCGGTCAGGCACGCTACGAACCCCACATTCCCCACGGGTCGTGCTTCTTTGTGGATCTCCCCGCCGGCGACGGGTCAGGCGCCTGAGGGCGCCGTCGTGGTCGAGGACCACCACGGCCCGGCCCGGCCCGATATTCCCGAGGGCCGAGGGCCTTCGATCGTCCAGCCGGCTCCCGCGCATTCACCGAGCGCCCCGCAGTGCTCCCCCGGCCACCTACCAGGCAGCGGGCTCGTAGTCCTTCACGAAGCACCCGTAGATGTCCCTGCCGAGCTCTCCCTGGACGATCGGGTCATAGACCCGCGCTGCGCCGTCGACGAGATCGAGGGGGGCGTGGAAGCCTTCCTCGGCCAGCCGCATCTTGGTCGGGTGCGGCCGCTCGTCGGTGATCCAGCCGGTGTCCACCGCCGTCATCAGGATGTTGTCCGTCTCGAGCATCTCCTGGGCGCTGGTCCGGGTGAGCATGTTGAGCGCAGCCTTGGCCATGTTGGTGTGCGGATGACCAGGGCCTTTGTAGTTGCGGCTGAACTGGCCCTCCATCGCCGAGACGTTGACGACATACTTGCGCCGAGCCGTGGAGGCCGCCATCGAGGGACGCAGCCGGCTGATCAGGATGAACGGCGCAGTGGAGTTGCACAGCTGGACCTCGAGCAGCTCCAACGCGTCCACCTCCTGCACATGCTGGGTCCAGCTGTTCTCGTCGTGCAGGTCGGGGAGCAGACCGCCGGCGTCGATCGCGGTCCCGGCCGCCACCCTGGCCCGGCTCGCTGAGCCGGCGCGCAGGGCGAGCTCGGTGAGCCCCGTCAGCGCGTGTGGCGCGCTCGTGTGAGCTGTCGGCGGGGCCTTCAGTGCCCCGGCGATCGAGGTCGGGTGTGCGTCGCTGACGTGGTCGAAGGTGATCATCTCGGGCAGCGGGCCGTGTGGCAGGGGCTCAGCCTCGGCCTCGACCAGCGGTGCGTAGGACCCCGGCGACCGTCGTACCGTCTGCGCGGCGTTGTTGATCAGGATGTCCAGCGGGCCCCGGTCGGCCACTGAGTCCGCCAGCGCGACGACCTGGGCCGGGTCCCGCAGGTCGATCCCGACGATACGCAGCCGGTGGATCCAGTCTGCGCTGTCCTCCATCGCGGTGAATCGACGGATCGCGTCAGCCGGGAACCGCGTGGTGATCGTCGTGTGGGCGCCGTCCCGCAACAGCCTCAGCGCGATATACATCCCGATCTTGGCGCGGCCACCGGTGAGCAGGGCCCGCCGTCCCGTGAGGTCTGTCCGCTCGTTGCGTTTGCTGCGGTTGAGGGACGCGCACGGTGGGCAGAGCTGATGGTAGAACGCGTCGACGTCGACATACCGGGCCTTGCACGTGTAGCAGGAGCGCGGTTGCAGCAGCCTGCCGGCGAGGGCGCCGGTGGCGTTTGACACCAGCCGCAGGCCCTGGGTCTCATCGTCGATTCGCTCCGGGGCGCCGGTCGCGGTCAACGCGGTGATCGCGCGGTCGTTGGCCAGCACCTTGTCGCGGCGCTCGGTCCGGCGCTTCTCCTTGACGCCTTTGAACACCCGCGCGGTGGCCCGTCTGATCGCCACGGCGTCAGGGTGCTCACTCGGCAGACCGTCGGCCAGCGCCAGCACGCGCAGACAGAGAGCGAGGTCAGCAGCCGGTATACCGGGTTGCTCCGTCCCGGGTTGCCCAGCCACCACCTGCTGGCAGGTGTGCTCCGCCCCCGTCACCGGAGGCTGGTTCTCGTGTGCCGGCACTCTCAAAACTGTACGCGAGAAGCGGGGCCGCCCTATCCCCTTCACCTCGATTGCAGCCTGCCGGAGCCGGGGACCGATCTCACCGAACCGGTTGACGGACGTGAGAGACGGACCCCGGCACCGGGTCCCTCATGGGTGACTAGGCGGGCGGATTCTCGTCGGCGTCGCTCTTGTGGCCGGCGTTCTTGTGGTTGCCGTTCTTGTTCGTGGCGCCCTCGCCGTCCTTGTCGCCGGCGTCGATGCCGGCAGCGTCATCGACGGCCACGGAAGGGTCCTCCACTGGTTCCAGCGGGCTGGGCGCACCAGTCTCACCGAGGACCCCGGACTCGGGCGTTGCCGTGTCCGCCGCCTGGCTGACCCGCGACGTCGCGGAGTGCCGACCGTTCGACGTCGCGATATCGGGGTCCGCGAGCGGGGTTGTCCAGGGGTCGTCCTTGGGCGCCGCCTTCTTCATGACCGCCATCGCGGCGGCTCCGGCGGCAGTGAGCACGCCGAGTACCAGCAGCACCCGCCTCTTCTTGCCCTTGGGCGATGCGACGGCGTCGCCGGAGAGGACGGCGGCAGCACCCTGGCCGCGGGACACCGCCTCGTCCCTGGCAGCGGCGCTCGCGACCGCCCAGGCATTGATGGCCTCGGCCAGCTTGGGTATCAGGTCGTCGACGATCTTGTCCCGGGCGGTGTCCACCCTGGGCGCGAGGCCGCTCACCGCCGACTCCAGCCTGGGCGCCGCAACCTCGATACCGCGCTCGACGCGTGGCTTGGCCCACTCGCGCGCCGCCTCGACGCGTGGCTGGCTCCACTCGATGGCATTCCCGGTGGCCTGGATCACGGCGGGAAGAACCTGCTCACGCAACTGGTCGGTCACAGTCCCGGCCGAGCATGCAAGGGAGTCCGCCCGGTCCTGAAGCTGCTCTGTCCTGCTCTTGCTACGAAACATGCTGTCCTCCACAGGTGTTGACGTCGGCCTTTGCTGTCCATCCTGCACCGTGTCGGGGAGCCTGACCACCCAGCCCCCCTGCAGGGATCGGCCCAGCCTCAGCTGCCCAGACCGGCCGGCACCCTTCCTCGCATGCGAGGATGGCGCTATGAACGTCACCCTTCACACGACCCTCGGCGACATCAACATCACGATGTTCCCCGACCACGCCCCCAAGACGGTTGCGAACTTCGTCGGACTGGCCCAAGGAACCTTGGAGTACAAGGACGACGCCGGCCGCACGAGCCCGACGCCCTACTACGACGGACTGACCTTCCACCGCGTCATCCCCGGTTTCATGATCCAGGGTGGGTGCCCCCAGGGCAGCGGCATGGGGGGTCCGGGCTTCGCGTTCAACGACGAGATCAGCCCCGACAAGAACTTCAGCAAGCCCTACGTCCTGGCCATGGCCAACGCCGGCACCCGTGGAGGCAAGGGCACCAACGGCTCGCAGTTCTTCATCACCACTGGCCCGACCCCGCACCTGCAGGGCAAGCACACCATCTTCGGTGAGGTTGCCGACCAGCCCAGCCGCGAGGTCGTCGACAAGATCGGGGCTGTTCGCACCGGTGGCGGCGACAAGCCGGTCGAGCCCGTCGTCATCAGTTCCGTGACCGTCGACGCGGGCTGAGACCACCTGTTGCACGACAGTTCCCGACCGGGTCCCGGCTGGAAGGCGAGACTCCCGCATGAGTGAGCCCTCACCCTCCGAGCCGGAGCCCGTCTGCCCGCGGCACCCGGACCGGGTGTCGTATGTGCGCTGCCAGCGCTGCGGGCGGCCGACCTGCCCGGAGTGTCAGCGGCCGGCCGCAGTCGGCATCCAGTGCGTCGACTGTGTCCGCGAGGGCCAGAAGAGCATGCGTATGCCGCGCACGCAGTTCGGCGCCAAGGTCGCCCCGGGCGGGCGGCCGGTGGTCACCATGACGATCATCGGCATCTGCGTGGCTGTGTGGCTGCTGCAGCGGGCCTCACCCGTCCTCTCAGCCGCTCTGGAGTTCTCGCCGCCGGCCGCCCGCTCCGAGCCGTGGCGGTTCCTGACCTCGGCTTTCGAGCACTCCCCCGGTCAGATCATGCACATCCTGTTCAACATGTATGCCCTGTGGGTGCTCGGGCAGTACCTCGAGCCCATGCTTGGCCGGCTCAGGTTCGCCGCCCTCTACCTGATCTGTGCCATCGGCGGCTCGGTGGGCTACCTGTGGCTCACCTCACCGCGGGTCGACGCTGTCGCCGGGGTCTACTACTGGGTTCCGGTGGTGGGCGCATCGGGTGCGGTCTTCGGGCTCTTCGGGGCTCTGCTCGTGCTCAACCGCCATCTCGGCCGGTCGTCAGGCCCGATAATCGGTGTGATCGCCATCAATGCGGTGATCGGCTTCGTCGTGCCGGGCATAGCCTGGCAGGCCCACCTCGGTGGTCTGCTGACCGGTATGGCGGTGGCCGGGGTCATCACCGCCACCGCACCTCAGAACCGGCGAAGGCTCCAGCTGCCGGCAATGGCCGCGGTCCTGGTGCTTCTGGCTGTCGCGGCCACCGCCAGATACGCCGTCCTGGACGCCTCGATCATGCAGTCCATCGTGAGCCTGGGCTCCTAGAACCGGCGCCTGGGTCCGCCTGGGTCCGCCTGGGTCGTGGTGGGTCACTGCTCCTGACGGGACGTTGGTCCCGACAGGGTGCTGACGGGACGTTGGTCCTGACAGGGAGTTACACGGTTGTCATTTGTCCCCAGCTGGGGACAGTGCCTGTGGATAACTCCGGTTCGGCTGGTGGATTCGTGCACAGATTCGGCTGGTGATTCGTGCACAGGCCCGCGTCCGGTCAGCGCCAGCGCGTGGTCATCATGAAGCCGCTGATCATCAGGCCGAAACCGATGATCAGGTTCCAGTAGTTGATGTTGGGGATCGGGGCCTTCCCCTCCATGATGTAGAACGTCACGACCCAGAGCAGGCCCACCAGCATCAGGCCGAGCATCACCGGCACGAACCAGGGCGGGTTGGCCATGGTCTTCTTGGACGGTTTGTTCGGCGGGGTGCTGTGCGCGGGTTTCGCGCGTCCCTTGGACTCGGGCACCGGGGTAGCTCCTTCGATGGATGGTTCAACGTTGTGCAGGTGTTTGCTCTAGCGTAGAGGCTCTGCACCACGACCCGCAGGCAGGAGGTCCCGTTGTCGCCCCGACGCCACTTCGGCTTGCCCAAGGGCCGTGCCCGCTGGGCCGCTGTCGTACCACTCGTCGCGGCTGGCGCCGGCCTCCTGTTCGCGACCAGCGCCCAGACCTCCCGGGGCACCGACCTGCGTTCCTCAGGCCGCTCCGACCTGGTCGATGTCGTTCGCGCACAGAGCCGCGCGGTGCAGGTACGCGCCGCGGCCGTGCAGCAGCTGCGGACGGAGGTGGACGCGTTGACCGCGCGAGCAGGTCCGGGCGACGTCTCGGTGGCCCGGCTGGGTGCTCAGGCCAACAAGCTCTCGCCCATCGCGGGCACCCAGGCGGTGACCGGTCGGGGACTGTCAGTCTCCCTGAACGACGCCCAGCGCACCGCGGCAAGCCTGCCCGAGCCCTTCACCGCAGATGACATCGTGGTGCACCAGCAGGATGTCCAGAGCGTGGTCAACGCCCTGTGGGCGGGGGGCGCCGAGGCGATGACGTTGATGGATCAGCGCGTCATCTCGACCAGTGCCGTGCGGTGCGTGGGGAACACCCTGATCCTGCAGGGCCGGGTCTACTCACCGCCCTACGTCATCCAGGCGATCGGCGATCCCTCAAGAATGCGCGATGCACTGGACAAGAGCCCCCAGATCAAGATCTACCGGGAGTATGTCGATGCGGTCGGACTGGGCTATGACGTGAAGACCAAGGACAAGCTGACCTTTCCGGCCTATGCGGGAAGCCTGAGTCTGCTGAACGCGAAGGCCCAGCCATGATGGTACGGCGTTGAGAGGGCTGCGCTGGGCGGTCCGTACCCTCGGCGAGGTGCTCATCACCGTGGGGCTGCTGCTGCTCCTGTTCGTGGCCTGGCAGCTCTGGTGGACCGACGTGACTGCCAACCGCACACAGGCCAGCACCATCCAGGCCCTCGAGAGGGGCTTTGGGCCGTCGGGTCTGCCCGAGCGTGGCATCCCTGGTGGTACTGCCCCGCTGGCCACCCTGACGAAAGTGCCGTTCGGAGAGGCTTTCGGGATCGTGCGCATCCCGCGGTTCGGGGCCGACTACGCGCGCCCGGTGCTGCAGGGCACTGACACCGACACGCTGACGAAGGGCATGGGGCACTATCCCGGCACCGCGTTCCCGGGGCAGATCGGCAACTTCGCCCTCGCTGGACACCGCACGACCTACGGGCGGCCGCTGCACAACATCGACCTGCTCCAGAAGGGGGACATCATCGTGGTCGAGACCAAGGCCAGCTACATCGTGTATGCCGTCGACCGGCATGTGATCGTCACTCCTGACCACGTGGAGGTGATTGCCCCCGTGCCACAGGTCCGTGGTGCCAGGCCAACTCAGGCCTGGATGACGATGACCGCCTGCCATCCCAAGTTCAGCGCGACCCAGCGGTATGTCGTGTTCGCCAGGCTGGTGAGGAACATCCCCAGGGCCGCGGGCCTTCCGGCGTCGTTCATGACCGTTCCGGCCGGGGCGGTGAGCTGAGATGTATGGAGCACTGTGGCGCCGGCTCCCCGGCCCGTGGCAGGTCAAGGCCCTGCTGTCGCTGATCCTGGTCTCGTGTGTGGTCGCGGTGTGCTTCCTCTGGCTGTTCCCGGTGATCGCGCCGTACATGCCGTTCAACAGCAACTCGGTCAGTTCCGGAGCGCCGCAATGAGCAACAGCACCGCAGCCGGCCCGCACAGCGCTCGCATCCTGGTGGTCGACAACTACGACAGCTTCGTCTTCACCATCGTCGGCTACCTGCAACAGCTCGGAGCCGACTGCGAGGTCGTGCGCAACGACGCGGTCTCAGCCGCCGATGGTGCGGACTTCGACGGGGTCCTGGTCTCACCGGGTCCCGGCACCCCGCAGGACGCCGGAGTCTCGACAGCGATGATCTCGGCCTGTGCCGAGCGCAACCAGCCCATGCTCGGTGTCTGCCTGGGACATCAGGCACTCGGTGTCGTCTTCGGCGCCACGGTCAACCGGGCCCCGGAGCTGCTGCACGGCAAGACCTCGGAGGTGCACCACGACGGCACCGGCGTCCTGCAGGGACTGCCATCGCCGTTCACCGCGACGCGCTATCACTCACTGACCATCGACCCGGACACGGTCACCGATGAGCTGATCACGACGGCGCGCACCCGGTCCGGGGTGATCATGGCGGTACGTCATCGCGACCTCCCCCTGGAGGGGGTGCAGTTCCACCCCGAGAGCGTGCTGACCCAGGGTGGGCACCGGCTGTTCGCCAACTGGCTGAGGACCTGCGGACTGGAGGACGCGGTCCTGCGGGCCGAGGGACTCAGCCCGTTGGTCCACGACGCGACCGGCGTGGCCCGGATGGTCGCCGCGACCTAGCTCGCGGGCAGAGGCCGTGGCGACGCGCGCTCTGGACGTCGACACGGTGCGGCCGGCTGTCCGCCGAGTGCCCTTCGCTGCGTGGGTTCCCCACGAACGCCGCCCCCGGTATTGAGCTCCGGCAAGACCCCGCGAGTGTCGGCTGGGCTGACCGCCCGTCAGGCCTGCACCGGCAGGGTGGGGGTGATCGGCTACTGCCTTGGGGGAGGGTTCGCCTTACTGCTCGCCCCGGGCGGAGGGTTCTCCGCCGCAAGCGTGAACTACGACACCGCCGGCAAGCTCGCCCACTCGGAGCGCTTCCTGAGTGACGCCTGCCCTATCGTCGGCAGCTACGGCGCCAAGGACCGGGGTAACCGCGGCACCGGCACACGACTCGACCAGGTCCTCACCACGGCCGGGGTCGATCACGACATCAAGACCTACCCCGACGCCGGGCACATGTTCCTCAACGATCATGACGCCGACGACGTCCCGGATCTCCTGACCGTGTTGGGCCGCTTCACGGGGGCGGCGTTCCATGAGCCCTCGGCGCGGGACGCCCGCGGCCGGATCGTCGGCTTCTTCGATCAGCACCTGAAGGCATAGCCAGGCGAGTCAGGGACCCAGCCGGGTGGACAAGGCGAAGCAGGGCACAGCCGAGTGGACAAGGGCACAGCCGGGTCTCGGGACGTCAGTTCTGTCGCGGGTTGGCCAGCAGTTCCTGCATCCAGCTCCGGACCGGGAAGTCGTGCTCGCGTTGGACCCCGGTCTGGGTACCCATCAGGGCTGCCCGCCAGGACAGTGCGCGGGTCACCGCGCCGACCTGTTGCGCGATGTCAGCCAGGGTGATCAGCTCCGGCCGTGGTGCGTACGTCGTGAACGGCTCCAGATAGGCATCTCGGACCCGTTGGACCCGGGGATCGGTCAACGTCGCAGTCCCCGTGAAAGGCGAGGGAGCGCAACGTCGCCAGCAGCGTGCCGAACGGGTGCCCGACGGACGCGTCGCCCCAGTCGATGATGCGTGACCCCGGCGCAGAACCGGTCGCCGGGTCCTTCCCCGCTCCCGGCCCGCAGATGTTGTTGGAGTGCAGGTCGTCGTGCTGGATGCTCCACGGGATGCCAGTGGCGTCCAGGTCGCGACAGCCCTGGCCGTATGCCGGCAGCCTCGCCGCGAGTGCCTCCGCGCCGGCTGTGGACAGACCCCCGGAGCCTGCGCCGAGACCGGTCAGCTCAGCGACGACCTCAGCGGCCTGCCCGGGCAACGTGGCGGGGCTGCGCTCGGGAATGCCCGTGGCCTTCAGTGACGCCCGGCGAGCCGCAAGGGAGAGCTGTGCCGCGGCATACCTCTGCAGGATCTCCTCCCACAGGTGCCACTGGTCAGCGACACCGAAGGCCGACCGCCACGTGGGGCCCGCGTCGCGAGTCAGGGACCACGCGTGCCCGGTGTCGACCGCCAGCACCTCGGGGTCGAGATCCGGGACGAGCGAGCCCAGCGCCAGGATCAGCGCGGGCTCGTGGCGGGTGCCGATCCCGTTGCGCTTGAACCAGACCCGGCTATGGGCGCGATCGGCGTAGCGGAGGTCATAGGCGACGACGTGGGACCACGGCCGGTCGTGGACCTGCCTGCCGGGGACGATGACCGCAAGGCCGAGGTCGGCGCATGAGCTGACTACCCATGCGCCGGCGTCGTCCAATGCCAGTCGTCCAATACCAGTCGTCCGGTGTCAGGGCGCGGTTGTCGCCGCCGGCGGGGGCGTCGTGGTGGGGGGACTGGTGGGCGGCGTCGTGGGTGCCACCGTCGGCTGAGGCTTCTGTGCGACCACCAGGACGATCTGGGTGCCGACGTCGACGGTCTCGCCGGCGTGCGTCTGCGACAGCACCGTCCCCTCAGGCTTGGTGCTGTCCGCGAAGTCAGTGGTGTACTTGAGCTTCGCGTCGGTCAGCTTCTGCTGGGCGTCGCCGCGGTTGTCGCCCACCACGTCGGGCACCTTGACCTTGCCGCTGGAGACCTTGAGCAACACTGTCGTCCCGGCGGTCACCGTTGCGTCGGCCTTGGGAACGGTCTCGATGACCTTGCCCTTGGCGACGCTGGGGTTGTCGACGGACTCCACCTGGCCGAGGGCCAGACCGGCCTCTCGTATCGCCACGGCAGCGGACTCCACGGTGAAGCCGTTCACGTTCGGCACCACCACCTCGCCAGGACCGCTGGAGACGGTGATGGTGACGGTCGTCTTCGGCGCGACGAGCACCGCGGGTCTCGGGTTCTGATCGATGACCTTGCCCTTCTCCGCATCGCTCTTGGCGGTGGAGACGACCGCCACGAACCCGGCGGTGCGCAGCTTGCTGACTGCCTCGACCTGGGTGAGGCTGATCACGTTCGGCACGGACACCTTGGGCACGGCCTTGTCGCCGCCGAAGACCGCTTTGCCGGCCAGCCCGAGCAGGACCAGGGCGGCAATCACGGCCACGGCGAGCAGGGCGTAGGTGGCCTTGTGGGGCTTGGCCGGCTCATCGGCCGGGTCCCGCCCGATGGCCGGCAGGCTGGCGGTGTTGTGCTGGAGGTCGCCCTGGGCCCCGACCATCTGGGTCGGGTCGGCCGCGGCCATGGCCATCGTCGGATCGCCGGCCAGCGCGCCGGCGCCTGCGGCCGTCCCGTGGGCTGCGGAGCTGATCGGCCGTCCGCCGCGGGCGGCCGAGAGGTCCGAGCGGAACTGCGACGCGTCCTGGTACCGCGCATCGCGGTCCTTGGCCAGGGAGTGCAGCACCACGGCGTCCAGATCGGCGCTGAGCCCCGGCTGGTACGCCGACGGCGGTTGCGGCGCCTGGCCCACATGCTGGTAGGCGATCGACACCGGGGAGTCCCCGACGAACGGCGTACGGCCGGTGAGCAGCTCGTAGAGAAGGCAGCCCGCCGAGTAGAGATCGGAGCGGGCATCGACCTGCTTGCCCTGTGCCTGCTCGGGTGAGAGGTACTGAGCCGTGCCGATGACGGACTGGGTCTGGGTCATGGTCGCGGCCGTGTCGGCGATGGCGCGGGCGATCCCGAAGTCCATCACCTTGACGTCGCCCGAGGGCGTCAGCATGACGTTGGCCGGCTTGATGTCGCGGTGGACGATGCCCATCCGGTGGCTGTACGACAGAGCGTCAAGAACGCCTTCGGTGACCCTGGCGGCCTCTTCGGCCTCCATGACCGTGGTCTCGTTGAGGATCTCGCGCAACGTGCGGCCCTCGACGTACTCCATCACGATGTACGGCAGGGCAATCGTGGCGCCGCCGCTGTCGATGTCCTCGTCCTCGCCGGAGTCATACACCGCCACGATGGCGGGGTGGTTGAGCCCTGCCGCGGACTGGGCCTCGCGGCGGAACCGGGCCAGGAACGACGGGTCGCGGGCGAGGTCGGAGCGGAGCATCTTGATGGCAACGGTGCGGCCCAGCCGGGTGTCATGGCCTGCGTGGACCTCGGCCATTCCGCCGCGACCGATCAGTGCGCCGACCTGGTACCGACCGCCCAGAAGACGAGTTGCGCTATTCACTTCTTGCCATCCTTCTTGTCGTGTCCCCTGGTCCTGCCCGGGGGCCTGTTGAGCTGCCCTGGGGTGGATGAGGTTTCAGCAGGAGGCGGGGCCACGGTGGCCGCGCTGATGCCCGGGGTCGCGCCCGTGCTCATGGTCGTGGTCGTCCTGGTCGGGGAGATGGGTGGGGTGGTGGCCGTCGCCACGGGAGTCTGGCCGGGGCTGCCGGCGCCAGGCAGGGCGAAGGCCGCAACGACACCGATCGTCACCACTGCAGCGGCCCCGAGCAACAGGGCCGAACCACGCCCGGGCCGCCGATCCCGGGCGCCAGGGGAAGCGGACGGCATGGCACTGACCGGCATGGCACTGACAGGCATGGCACTGACCGGCATGGCACTGACCGGCATGGCACTG
>DASVKO010000321.1:0-10145 GCA_036385355.1 Dermatophilaceae bacterium | reverse complement strand
GGCCCGACGGATCGCCCACCGCAGGTACCTCACCCCGGCTCGCCGACGCTCGACCCTGGTCCCGTTCACGGTGCTGATCGTCGTCCTCGGCGCGCTGAACGCGGTCATGTTCCTGTACCCCATGACGCACCGGATGTGACCTGGGGCAGGCGGTCGGGGTGTGGGGTCGAAAGACCCGCTAGGAGCCCGCGACCTCGGCCAGGTGCGGCGGGTTGGCCCCGGCACGCGAGACCGTGATCGCCGCGCAGGCCAGCGCACGGTCGACCGCGGGCCGCACGTCGGCCAGGGAGGCGGACCGAAGCCGCTCGCGAGCCGGGGGTCCGCCGACCAGTCCGGCCTCCAGAAGCCCGGACAACAGGCCTGCCATGAAGGAGTCCCCGGCACCAACGGTATCCACCACCTCGACCGCCGGCGCGTCAACGCTGGTGAGCTCGCCGGTGGTGTTGAGCCCGATCAGGGCGCCCTTGTCGCCGCGGGTCATCACCACCAGCGCGGGACCCAGCTGCCCCCACAGTCGCAGCACGTCGGAGAGCGGCGCCCCGTCATACAACCAGGCGACGTCCTCGTCGCTGGCCTTGACGACATCGCTGAGCCCGATGAGCTGCTCCATCTTGGCGCGGACCTCGTGCGGGTCACCCATCAGGGAAGGGCGGGCGTTCGGGTCGTAGGAGGTGGTGGCGTGCGGGTGTGCGTTCTGGAGCATGGTCAGGACCGCGGAGGCGCCGGGCTCGAGGGTGGCGGCGATGGAGCCGGTGTGGACGTGCGTCAGCCCGTCCAGGGGTTGGCCCTCGTCCAGCTCCCAGGCCAGGTCAAAGCGGTATGTCGCCGCGCCGGTCACATCCAGCGTCGCGGCGGCCACGGACGTCGACCGTGCGCCGACGCTGCCCCCGGTCAGTCTGACCCCCTCTTCGTCAAGGAGGGCCGCGATCCTGGAACCTCGCTCGTCCTGTCCGATCATGGTGGCGAAGGTGACGTCGTGGCCGAGACGGGCGAGGCCGACGGCTACATTGGCCGGGCTGCCGCCGACGTGCTCCTGGGTGGAGCCGTCAGGCTGATGAACGATGTCGATCAACGACTCGCCGATGACCAGCGTGCGCTGGGACATGTGGGTCTCCTACGGCTCAGGGGGTGGGCGGCCAGTCGACTCTATCGGCGGGAGGGGTCGCGCCGACGACCGCTCGGGTATCGGCGGTTGGCGACACCGCCGGCGTTCAGCGAGGATGGAGCCGTGACTGCCACAGATGCCTCTGCAACCGTGCCCGCCCCCGCCGTGCCGCCGCCGGCGCCGCGGCGCGGTTTCGGCAGCGTGCGCAGCATGGTCATCTCGATGATCGTGATCATGGTCGCCGTGCTGGCGTGGGTGGCGATGGTGCCCCGGGTCCGTGAGGTCAGCCAGCCAGCCGTCGATGTCACGTCGGTGGCCTCGCAGGTGCGTCAGGAGACCGGCTGGGCGATCTCCCAGCCTCGGCTGCCGGCGGGCTGGAAAGCGACCAGCGTGCGCTTCACCTCGTCCGCGGGCGGTGTCAGGACCTGGCATGCGGGGTACCTCTCGCCCGACGGTCACTACGTCTCGATCGACCAGACCCCGGCAGCCGGCGCCACCGGTACGTGGGTCTCTGCGCAGACTTCCAACGGTCAGGGTGAGGGCACGCTGTCCGCGGCCGGAACGACCTGGCTCAAGCTCAGCTCCCGGGACACCGTCCAGCGCAGCCTCCTGTCGAAGGGCTCCGCGTCGAAGGGCTCCGAGTCGAAGGGCTCCGAGTCGAAAGGCTCTGTCGCGGGTGAGCTGACCACCGTCCTGAGCGGGACGGCGCCTTTCGCGCAGCTCGCGCAGTTCGCCGAGACGCTGAAGGCTGTGCCTGCGAGTTGAATCGAGTGGCGCCGTGCTGCGGCTGAACCGGGCGGTGCCGTGCTGCGGATCAATTGAGCGGTCCCATGCTGTGGCTGAATCGACCGGCGCAGTTTTGTGCGGTGAGTTCTTGGGCCGTCAGGTCTGAGAACCGTCGGTCAGCTTGGCCTCGGCTCCATCGAGCCACGTGTTGCAGTGGGTTGCCAGAGCCTCCCCCCGCTGCCAGAGGGCCATGCTGTCCTCGAGCCCGATCTGACCGCCTTCGAGCTGGGCGACGATCGAGATCAGCTCGTCGCGCGCCTGCTCATAGGTCAGGTCTGTGATGTCCGGGAATTCGGCTGTTGTCGAGATCGGAGTCTCTTTGTCCTTGGCTGCCACCCGATCACTCTATGGCCCGGTTGCCCGCGGATGGCTCTCGACGACGGGTCGCACTCCGAAGTCGCCCCGGGCCACCCGCACCCTCAGCAGCTCGTCGGCCTCGACGTCTGCGCGATCCATGACGATTCGGCCGTCGGCATGCTGGACGACCGCGTACCCCCGTTCGAGGGTGGCCAGCGGGGACAGCGACCGAACCTGCGAGCGCAGATGGTCGATCTGGTCAGCGGCGCGGTGCACGCTGGCGCGGACTCGCCGGCTGGCCCGGTCGGTGAGGGCGTCCAGCTCCTGCCTGCGGGCGGTGATCATGGCCCGTGGGTCGGCCATCACCGGACGCGACCGCAGGGAGATCAGGAGACGACGTTCGGTGTGCACCTTGGAGGTGACGGCACGGCATACCCGCTGGCGTGTCTGGTCGATCGCTGCCCGCTGCTCCCTCACATCCGGGACGATGCGTTTGGCCGCGTCCGTCGGGGTCGAGGCGCGCAGGTCGGCGACGAAGTCCAGCAACGGGGTGTCGACGTCGTGACCGATGGCACTGACCACCGGCGTGACGGCCTTGGCCACCGCCCTGATGAGAGCCTCGTTGCTGAAGGGGAGCAGGTCCTCGAAGGAGCCGCCGCCGCGGGTGATCACGATGACGTCCACGCTGCGATCGGCATCGAGCTCGCTCAGGGCAGCGCTGACCTCGGGCACCGTGTTGGGTCCCTGGACCGAGACCGTCCGGATCTCGAACTGGACCGCGGGCCAACGCCGCCGGGCATTCTCGACGACGTCCTTCTCAGCCGCGCTGGCCCGGCCACAGATCAGCCCGACCTTGCGGGGCAGGAAGGGCAGCGGGCGCTTGCGGTCCCGGTCGAAGAGGCCCTCCGAGGCCAGGAGGCGCTTGAGGTGCTCGAGCCGGGCAAGCAGCTCGCCGACCCCGACCGGTCGTACCTGCCGGGCGGCGAGCTGAAGCGTGCCGCGTTTCGTCCAGAACGTGGGCTTGGCCTGGACGACGACTCGCGCGCCCTCGGCGAGCGGGGCGGTCAGCGCGTCCAGGGTGGCGGTGCGGATCGTGACGTTGAGCGACATGTCGACATCGGGGTCCCGCAGGGTGAGGTAGGCAGTGGCCTGTCCCGGCCGGCGGCTGACCTGGACGATCTGTCCCTCGACCCACAGGAGGGCCATCCTGTCGACGTAGTCCGCGATCTTGACACTGAGCAGCCGGACCGGCCAGGGATCCTCGGCTGTGGTGTCGCCGGCGCGTTCGGGGAGGGGCTTGGGGCTGCTCACGGAGTCACTGTATGAGGCGACCTACGATGGGTGGGTGACTGCTACCGGAAAACGAGTGTTGTTGGCCGCCCCGCGTGGATACTGCGCCGGGGTTGACCGTGCCGTGGTGACCGTCGAGGAGGCGCTGGAGCTCTACGGTCCGCCGGTCTATGTCCGCAAGGAGATCGTGCACAACAAGCACGTGGTGACCACGTTGCAGCAACGCGGCGCGATCTTCGTCGACGAGACCCAGGAGGTGCCAGAGGGTGCCACGGTCGTCTTCTCCGCGCACGGGGTGGCGCCGGTCGTGCACGACCAGGCGAAGGCACTGTCGCTGAAGACGATCGACGCGACCTGCCCCCTGGTGACCAAGGTCCACCACGAGGCAGTGCGCTTCGCCAACGAGGACTACGACATCCTGCTGATCGGCCACGAGGGGCATGAGGAGGTCGTCGGCACCGCGGGGGAGGCCCCGGACAACGTGACGATCGTCGAAGGCCCCGACGACGTGGACACCGTCGAGGTCCGCGATCCGTCCAAGGTGGTCTGGCTGTCGCAGACGACGTTGTCGGTGGACGAGACCATGCAGACGGTGCGAAGGCTGCGCGAGAAGTTCCCGATGCTGCAGAACCCGCCCAGTGACGACATCTGCTACGCCACCCAGAACCGTCAGACCGCAGTCAAGCAGATGGCGCCGGACACCGACCTGATGATCGTCGTCGGATCGCGTAACTCCTCCAACTCCGTCCGGCTCGTCGAGGTGGCGCTCGAGCACGGCGCCGGGGCCGGCCACCTGGTGGACTTTGCCGATGAGATCGACCCGGCGTGGCTGACAGGGGTTGGCACGGTGGGCGTGACCAGTGGCGCGAGCGTGCCCGAGGTGCTGGTGCGCGGTGTCCTGGAGTTGCTGGCCGAGCATGGCTATGCGGATGTGCAGCCGGTGGTGGCGGCCGAGGAGAGCGTGATGTTCTCGCTGCCTCATGAGCTCCGTCGCGACCTCAAGGCCAAGTCCGGGGTTGACGCCAGCACCCTGCGCCACGATGCGGGCGCGTTGCACTAGGCCTCACCGCTCCATGCCTCAGCGCACCAGACCTCGCTGCGGGACTTCGCCGCCCCAGGGCGATTCCGCTTAGGTGAGGCCGAAGGCGGTGGGGACGATCCCGACGCAGCCCCCGAGCGCGACCAGGAAGATCCCGACAAACTGCAGCGGAATGGTGTCAGCCGGCGGGTGAGCTGTGCGTGGCTGAAGCACCACATCTGACTGGTGGAGCGAGGTCTGCACCTGGTCGACATAGGCCTTGAGGTCGGCATCGCCCCGGGCTGAGTGCGCCTCCTCGGCCCCGATCTTGTGATGAAGGGACTCGACCGCCCGCCGCAGGTAGGCGATCTGGGCGTTCACGGGGTCCGTCTCGGCGATGGCTGTCCACCCACGGGAAGATGGGCGGACCTTGACCGGTGCAGCGCCGGTCGTGGGGCGGGTGTCACCTGCGCGCTTGCGTCTCAGCTCACGCGACGTCTGGGCGAAGTCGACCGCGGCGCATCCTGCCCCGGCGAGGGTGAGGATGAAACCGAGTGCCGCGAAGATGAGTCTCATCGTCCGATCCTCCCATCACACCATCAGTGGAGTTTTCACGTTGCTGGCCCGGCAGCACAAGCGCCCGCCTCGATCAGCGAGGCGGGCGCTGTGCTCGTGTGCCGTCAGCTGTTCGTTTCGTCCGGGTGGGGTTCGGTGGCCAGCGAACCCACCGAGGCACGCCATGACGCGGTCGCGTCCGCCTCGACCTCAGACCAGGAGTGGTGCCCCGGCCAGTGGTCCGGTGACGTGCTCCGGTTCCCCGTCTGGTGGCTGCAGCGGAGGCCGCCACGCCTCATGCACGTGCTCGGTGACGCTCATCTCGGCTGTTGGCTGGTCCGGCACGTTGGTGCTCACGACTGGTTCTCCTTCGACGGGGCGAACTCGGTTCAGACCTCGGTAGGCGCGACAAACGGAACTCGCGTCGTTGTCCTTGTCTAGCCCCCGGGTGGTGGTCGCCCCGGCCAGAGGTGGGTTTGACGCCGTCACGTGTGGATATCCCGGCGGCATCGCTCACAGATTGGGGCTCGCAGCACTAGGCGGTATGACGCTTGGCCGCCGGTCCCAGCTCACGAACCTGGCTCAGGTCCAGCTCGGGGCGTGCCACGTCTGAGAGCACGTCTGAGTCCAGAGCCGCGATCAGCTCGGTGGCGGTCAACGGTCGGGGAGCGGCCTCAACCGGCCCGGTCTCGGGCAGGGACGTCTGGGCAAGGCCCAGCTCATGCATCTTGCGGGCCGTCACCATCACCCTGGACTCCAGTGCGCCCACGAGGGCGTTGTAGCTCTCGACGGACTTCTGCAGGGATGCGCCCATCCTGGTGGCGTGCGAGCCCAGGGTGCCCAGCCGCGAGTACAGCTCGCTCCCCAGCTTGAGCAGCAGCTGGGCGTTGGCGGTCAGGGCGTCCTGCTGCCAGGTGAAGGCGACGGTGCGCAGCAGGGCGAGCAGTGTGCCGGGGGAGGCCAGGACCACCTTGCGGGCCTGTGCGTACTCGAAGAGTGCGGGATCGGCTGCCAGGGCAGCGGCGAGGATGGCGTCGCCCGGGATGAAGCAGACCACCATCTCGGGAGTGTTGGTGAAAGCCGACCAGTATGCCTTGGTCGCGAGGGAGTCCACGTGTCCGCGCAGTGAGGTCGCGTGCGCGGCCAGAAGCCGGGCGCGCTCTGCGGACTCGATACCGTCAGCCTGGGCGCCCAGGAACGCGGTCAACGGTGCTTTCGCGTCGATGACCAGGCACTTGTCACCGGGGAGGCGGACGACCACGTCGGGGCGCACCCCTCGCTCGTGACTGCTCACCCCGCTGACCTGCTCCTCGAAGTCGCAGCGGGCCAGCATGCCCGCGTGCTCCAGCACCCGGCGGAGCTGGACCTCGCCCCAGTTGCCCCGGATCGTGGAGGCGTTCAGTGATCCCACCAGGGAGGCGGTCTGCGAGCGCAGCGCGTTGGTGGAGGTCGTGACGTCAGCCAGCTGCACGCTGACCTGGGAGAACTGCTCGACCCGATCGCGCTCCAGCGTCCCCACCTGGCGTTCGACGCGCACCAGGGCGTCGCGCAGGGGGGCCAGCATCGTGGCGGTCTGGGCGTCGTCGCTGAGCGTGGCCTCGAGGTCGATCACCCGCTCACGAATCAGGTCCCGCTCGGTGGCCAGGGCCGCCGAGCGTCCCTCGAACAGCACCCTGGCGACAAGCCAGGCCACGACGGCACCGATGAGCATTCCGAACACTGTGGCAATCAGGATCTCCATGTCTTCTACGGTGCCAGACGGCACCGACAGGGGGTCTGCGACACGACGAAGAGGGGCGCGCTCGGGGTGAGTGGCGGAATACCACCTCGGGAACCACTAAACTCCTGTCTTTGTGGCACTCACTATTGGCATCGTCGGCATGCCCAACGTCGGCAAGAGCACCCTTTTCAACGTCCTGACCAAGAACGACGTGCTTGCGGCGAACTATCCGTTCGCCACGATCGAGCCCAACGTCGGCGTCGTGGCGTTGCCCGATCCCCGGCTTCAGGTGCTGTCGGACCTGTTCTCCAGCAAACGTGTCCAGCCTGCGACGGTGTCTTTCGTGGATATCGCCGGCATCGTCCGTGGCGCCTCCGAGGGTGAGGGACTGGGCAACAAGTTCCTGGCCAACATCCGTGAGGCCGACGCCATCTGCCAGGTCATCCGGGTTTTCCACGACGACGACGTCGTGCACGTGGAGGGCAAGGTCAGCCCCAAGGACGACATCGAGACGATCAACACCGAGCTGATCCTGGCGGATCTGCAGACCCTCGAGAAGGCCGTTCCGCGGATGGAGAAGGACGCGCGCGTGAACAAGGAGAACAAGGCGGCCCTGGACAACGCGCTCGCCGCCCAGAAGGTTCTCGAGGCCGGAGACACCCTGTATGCCGCGGGCGCGCCTGCCGGGGTGGACCTCGAGGCGATCCGCGAGCTGTCCCTGCTGACCACCAAGCCGTTTATCTATGTCTTCAACCTGGACGAGGACCAGCTGACCGACGAGGCGCTCAGGACGAAGCTGTCCGAGCTGGTTGCCCCCGTGGAGGCGATCTATCTCGACGCCAAGCTGGAGATGGACCTCACGGAGCTTGAGCCCGAGGATGCGGCCGAGCTGCTGGAGTCGGTGGGCGTCGAGGAGACCGGCATGAACCAGCTTGCTCGGGTGGGTTTCTCGACCCTCGGGCTGCAGACCTACCTGACTGCCGGGCCCAAGGAGACGCGAGCCTGGACGATCCACAAGGGCTGGACGGCACCCCAGGCGGCCGGCGTCATCCACACCGACTTCCAGCGGGGGTTCATCAAGGCGGAGATCGTCTCGTATGACGACTTCGTCGCCGCGGGGACCATGGCGGTGGCGAAGGCTGCAGGCAAGGTGCGCATGGAGGGCAAGGAGTACGTCATGGCCGACGGCGACGTGGTCGAGTTCCGCTTCAACGTGTAGACAGCCGCATCGTCGCAGGTCAGAGGCTGTTTAGCCCTCCAAAGTCCTTGGAAAGTCCTTGGGAATTGTCAACGCTGCCGCCAGCATCCCATCGGCAGCGGTCCGCGTCCGATCCTCAGCGCTGGGCCACAGGTGCGAGTAGGTGTCCAAAGTCGTCGTCGCCTTTGAGTGTCCGAGCGCCCGCTGGACTGTGACGACGTCGCACCCCGCAGCGATTAACCCGGAGGCGTAATAGTGCCTCAGGTCGTGGAGCCGAACGCCAGTCAGGCCTGCGCTCTTCAGCGTGTTCCGCCAGCGGTGTCCGACCGTGTTCTGGTGTGGCGGCTGATCGCCCTGTCCGACAAATAGCCAACCGTCCTCGCCCGGTGGAAGCAGCTCGACGTGCCGGGCGAGGATCTTCACCAGCTCACTGGCGAGGAATACTGTCCGCTCCGACCCGTACTTCGGCGCGCGGATCTCGACGGCGCCGCCGTTAGCCCGCTGGACCTGGCGCGAGACGGCCAACGTGCGACGCAGGAAGTCAACGTCGCCCAACTGGATCGCCGCAGCCTCACCGAGTCGCAGACCAGCGAACGCACACAGCGCCACGAACGCCACGAAGTCGTTGTCGGCAGCCGCGAGGATCTTGCCTACCGTCTGGGTTGTTGGGATCTCCATGGACGCCTCGGCGCGTCGACGGCGGGGGAGCGTCACACCCGCGCTTGGATCGCGGGGAATCATCATGTCCTCGACGGCAGCCCGCAGGACCGAGCGGACGTTCTGTGCCCGCGTGTGAATCGTGCCGACCGCGAGATCCTTGACGACCATCCCCTTGACCCAAATCTCGACGTGGGACTTCCTGATCTTCGACAGTGGGACGTTGCCGAAGGCTACGGAGCCCGCTGCGAGATCCATCGCACGTCGAGTACCTGGCACCCACACCTGACGCTCCCGCCAGTCCTCGTAGAACGACGTGAAGGTGACCCGGCCCGCGTTCGGGTCGACATACGTCCCGGTCACGACCGATGCTGTGACCTCGTCCAGCCACGCCTTCGCTTCGACCTTCCGGTCGAAGTGTTTCGCGTGCTGCTTGCCAGTCTCGTCGTAGTACCGGGCGCGCCAGACGCCGTCAGGTCGCTTCTCAATGTTCGCCATATTGGGGCTCCTTGCCATAACGCGAGGTGCGCTCTGTGTGTGCCCGCGCCCGGGCCTGCTCACTCATCTCCCGATGGTGGGCCACCGATCAGCCCTGGCGAGCCGCCACGTGCTCTCGGTTGGCCTGCCGCACGGCATCCTCGACGCGAGTGTTCATACCTACGTCGTAACACATCGCTCCGACATTCACGCTCACTTGCCGAGGACTCATGCGGCTGGGGGGCCGTCGCTTTGGCTTTGCAACCAGCTGGTGACTTCGTTGTGCCAGTAGCGGACGCCGCGGCCGACGCGGAAGCTGCGGGGCCCGGTGCCGAGGTGGCGCCAGTAGCGCAGGGTGGCGATGGGGACGCGGAGAACGTCGGCGACTTCGGCGATGGTGAGCAGCTCGTCTTTGGCATGCGGGCCCTGCGGCGGCGTGACCTGTTGCGAGATGGTGCTCATGCTGATTCTCCTTGCATCGGCGCCGACCAGGGTTTCACTGTCGGCGGTGTTGGTCTCTTATCTACTCCAAATGCGGTACATGATTGGGCCGGGTGGCCAACCATGAGGTGGACCATCACGGCCTGGTGCCAGGTGCGGGCAACGCCCAGATTTCGTCTCGTCATCATGGCCTGGGAACGTTGCCTACTTCGTTCCCCCAGGCACGTTCCCCCAAGGGGGAACGTTGGTCTTTGCGCAGGTCAAGCCACGTTTTCCCGAAAGTTGTGGACACCCCTTGCCAAGGCCCGTTCTGAGGGTTTTCGGGTGACCAGACCCGCGCGAGGTAACGTTCCAAAACGTTGCCGATCCCGGCTCCCCGCCGCGGCCGGCGGCCGGCTTCACCTCCCGGTCCTGGGTCGGGGCTGGTCACTGGCGGAGCTCTGCAGTTGCAGCCAGGTGGTGACGTCGTGGTGCCAGTAGCGGACGCCGCGTCCGATGTGGAAGGTGTGCGGTCCGGTGCCGAGGTGGCGCCAGTAGCGCAGGGTGGCGACCGGGGCGCGGACGATGTCGGCGACTTCGGTGATGGTGAGCAGCTCGTCCT
>DASVKO010000320.1:0-20590 GCA_036385355.1 Dermatophilaceae bacterium | reverse complement strand
GCCCGAGCACCTTCGGTCAGCGATCCTCCTGGGTGCGTTCGCCGGCCTGCGAACCTCGGAGACGTGTGCGCTGAGAATCGCCGACGTCGATTTCATGCGCGGCATCGTCTCGCCCTCGATTCAGTGGCCAGCCGACCCGGTGAAGTCAGAGCAGTCCCGGACTCCGGTGCCGATCCCGCGACTGCTCGCCCTTGAGCTTTCGGCTGCGGTGAAGCGCTGGCAGGGGGTGACGGTGGTCGCAGACGAACTGGGCCGGCCGTGTTCACCCTGGGAGCTACAGAGAGCCATGCGAACGGCACGGGCGAAGGTCGACGGTTTGCCTGAGGGCTTCCGGTATCACGATCTTCGGCACTACTTCGCTTCGCTGCTCATCACTTCGGGAGCCGACGTGAAGGTTGTCCAAAAGCGGCTTCGGCACGCCAGTGCGATGACCACCCTCAACACCTATGGCCACATGTGGCCGGACGCAGACGAGTCCACACGTGTTGCTATTGCGGGGGTGCTGGCTGCACGGGCGAAGGTGAAAGAGTCTGAGGTCCTGAGTACAAACTGAGTACTGAGAAGGCCCGCTGACCGCATCACTGCAGGTCAGCGGGCCAAGAGCCTCAGATGTCGTAGTACATCTCGAACTCGTGAGGGTGCGGGCGGAACCGGATCGGGTCCACCTCGTTGAGCGTCTTCCACTCGATCCAGGTGTCGATGAGGTCCTGGGTGAAGACGTCGCCCTCGAGGAGGTAATCGTGGTCAGCCGCCAGAGCGGCCAGCACCTCGGGCAGTGATCCGGGGACCTGCTCGATCTGAGCGTGCTCCTCGGGCGGCAGCTCGTAGAGGTCCTTGTCAACCGGTGCCGGGGGCTCGATGCGGTTCTTGATGCCGTCGAGGCCGGCCATCATCTGGGCGGCGAACGCGAGGTAGGGGTTCGCGGACGGGTCCGGGATCCTGAACTCGATGCGCTTGGCCTTGGGTGAGTTGCCCGCGATGGGGATGCGGACACACGCTGAGCGGTTACGCGCTGAGTAGACCAGGTTGACCGGAGCCTCGTAGCCCGGCACCAGCCGGTGGTAGGAGTTGACCGTCGGGTTGGTGAAAGCCAGCAGGGACGCGGCGTGCTTGAGCATGCCCCCGATGTACCAGCGCGCGATGTCCGAGAGGCCACCGTAGCCGCGCTCGTCATAGAAGAGCGGTACGCCTTCCTTCCAGAGGCTCTGGTGGGTGTGCATGCCGGATCCGTTGTCGCCGAAGATCGGCTTGGGCATGAACGTGGCGGTCTTGCCGGCGTGCCAGGCGACGTTCTTGATGACGTACTTGAACTTCATCAGGTCGTCACCGGACTGCAGCAGCGAGCCGAAGCGGTAGTTGATCTCCTGCTGTCCGGCGGTGCCGACCTCGTGGTGGCTGCGCTCGACGCTGAGGCCAACCTCTGCCAGCTTCAGACACATCTCGTCGCGCATGTCGGCGAAGTGGTCGAGTGGCGGGACCGGGAAGTAGCCGCCCTTGTAGCGGGTCTTGTAACCCTGGTTGCCACCCTCTTCCACCTTGCCGGTGTTCCAGGCCGCCTCGATCGAGTCGATGTAGTAGTAGGAGGCGTTCTGCTTCGTCTCGTAGCGCACGTCGTCGAAGATGTAGAACTCGGCTTCGGCGCCGAAGAACGCCTCGTCGGCGATTCCGGTCGACTTCAGGTAGGACTCTGCCTTGGCCGCGATGTTGCGCGGGTCACGGCTGTAGGGCTCGTCGGTGAACGGGTCCACGATCGAGAAGTTCATGATGAGCGTCTTCTGCTCGCGGAACGGGTCCAGATACGCGGTCTTCGGGTCCGGGATGAGCTTCATGTCGGACTCGTGGATGGCCTGGAAACCACGGATCGAGGATCCGTCGAACATCTGGCCCTCGGTGAAGAAGTCCAGGGTCAGCGTGGGTGCCGGCACGTTGAAGTGCTGCATGACCCCGGGCAGGTCACAGAAGCGAACATCGACGAACTTGACGTCCTGGCTCTTGATGAACTCCAGGACCTCTTCAGGCTTGCTGAACATGCAACCTCCTGTTGTGGGGCCCGGCGCGTCGCGTCCGGGCCTTTCTTTACATCGGAGCAACCCTATCGGGGTCGGATTTCGGCGCGAACACCCCAATGTTTCACCGGTGTTACGGGCGGGACGGCTGCAACGTAGCCTTTGACGCGTGGTTGATCGCAAGGACGTCGCTTCCTGGCTCGGTGGTCCCGGTGCTGCGCGCCCGGATTCGGACGACTACCCAGGACGCAGACTCGGTATGCCGGAGCACGGCCCGGGTTCGCTCGCCCGGTTCGGGCGCCGACTGGTGGCCGTCTGCGTGGACTGGGTCGTCTGCACCGTGATCGCCGCCGGGCTGATGCACTACCGTCTCGGCGAGGGGGGACTGGGCCCGTTCAAACCGCTGGCTGTCTTCGTCCTGATGAACCTTCTGCTGGTCGGCACGCTGGGCTCCACGATCGGGCACCGGCTGCTCGGAATCCGTGTCGTGCGCATCGGCGGAGCCACGGCCGGGCCGCTCCTGGCGGGGATTCGGACGGTGCTGCTGGCCGTGGTCATTCCGGCGGTGATCTGGGATCGCGACACCCGGGGATTCCACGACAAGATCGCCGGCACCGTCACAGTCCGCCTCTGAGCGGGGGGCGTCAGCGGCCGCGCATGGCCTTGCGGTCCATGCGGACCCGGTTGGGGTCCACGCCGGCAGGCAGGGGGGGACGCAGACCGCCCATTGCCTTGAGGCGTTTGTTGACCGCAGCGACCTCTTCCTTGGTGAGCACCGGCTTCATCCGCTGGAGCCTGCTGGTCACCTTGCGAATGGATACCTCGTCCTTGCCGCCGTCCTCGCCAATTCTGAGAACCGTCACGGGAACGCTCGCCCCGGCGATCCGGCTGATCTTCTTGCGCTCGGCCTCGGCCAGCCTGGTTGCGCGCGCGGCCGGACCCTCGGCCACCAGAACGACGCCCGGACGTCCGGTTGCCCGGAACACCATGGCTGCCGACGCCATGTCACCGGCCCGGCCGGCCTCGGCGGCAACAGGCTGCTGATCGAAGTACCAGCCCTTGCGAAGTGAGGACAGGGCAGCGCCGGCAGCACCGGGCTTGCCCTCGATCGACCTGTAGGCAGCGCGCTTGGCCCGGATGCTCAGCACCATCGAGGCGGCCAGGGCGGCCAGCGGGACGCCGAGGATCAGGAAGTAGATCGGCATGTTGACCAGGACGCCGATGAGGACCATCACCAGGAGCGTGCCGAGGCCGGCCAGCGTCATCCACCAGCCGATCATCTGGTCGACAGCGTGGGCTGCGGTGAAGACCTGACGGACCTGCGCGAGGCGCCCGACCTTGTCGGGCGCGGATGACTTCGCGGATTTCTTCTTGCGGAAGCGGAAGGCCATGGTGATCAGACTACTTTCAGGAGACGTTGGACAGACGGCGCTCGATCAGCGAGGCGGCTTCCTGGCGAGCCGGGCTGTAAGAGGTCGCTACGAGGTGGGACAGCTGCTCCGGCACGGGACGGCCCCAGCGCTTCATGGCCTGGGCCCAGAGGCGACCCGCACGGTAGGACGAGCGCACCAGCGGCCCGCTCATGACGCCCTTGTAACCGATCTCCTCAGCCAGGTCGGACCACTGGACGAACTCCTCCGGCTTGACCCAGCGGTCGATCGGATGGTGGCGCGGCGAGGGCCGGAGATACTGGGTGATCGTGATGAGGTCGGTGCCGGCGTCGTGGAGGTCGTGCAGGGCCTGCTCGATCTCATGCTGCTCCTCGCCCATGCCCAGGATCAGGTTGGACTTGGTCACCAGACCGGCGTCGCGGCCCATTGTGATGACTCCCAGCGAGCGCTCGTACTCGAACGCCGGACGGATCCGCTTGAACAGACGGGGGACAGTCTCGACGTTGTGCGCGAACACCTCGGGCTTCGCCTCGAGCACCTGGCCGACGAGCTCGGGGACGCCGTTGAAGTCGGGGACGAGGATCTCGACGCCGGTGCCGGGGTTGAGCTCGTGCACCATGCGGATCGTCTCGGCGTACAGCCAGGCTCCGCCGTCCTGCAGGTCGTCGCGGGCCACACCGGTGATGGTGGCGTAGCGCAGTCCCATCTGCTGGACCGACTCGGCGACCCGGCGGGGCTCGTCACGGTCGAGGTCATCGGGCTTGCCGGTGTCGATCTGGCAGAAGTCGCAGCGCCGGGTGCACTGCTCGCCACCGATCAGGAAGGTGGCCTCCTTGTCTTCCCAGCACTCGAAGATGTTGGGGCAGGCAGCCTCCTGGCAGACCGTGTGCAGACCCTCGGTCTTCACCATGGTGTTGAGCTTGGTGTATTCCGGCCCCATCTTTGCGGTGGTGCGGATCCACTCCGGTTTGCGCTCGATAGGCGTCTGCGCGTTACGGGCTTCGACACGCAGCATGCGGCGACCATCAGGTGCGACGCTCACAAAAAGACTCCCTTGCGATGACCGTGAAACAAACAGGTAGCCCCAGGTCGACGTGAAACCGGAGGCTCACCTCAAGGGTACGCCGGTCGCGGGCCGCCCTGCTCAGCTGACGTCGCGGCGACGGAACACCAGGGCGGCCAGGGCGATCAGGAAGACGACCAGGATGCCCAGATATGCCGAGCTGTGACCGAAGGTCAGGACCTTCTCGACGCCCTCGCAGGCGTAGTTGCCCAGGCCATCGGTCTTGCAGCTGTTGATGTAGTACGTGGTGCCGTGCTCCAGCCAGGCGTTGAAGTTGAGCTTCAGGAGCCAGGGCGCAGACCCCTGAAGCGCCTGACCGAAGACGCCTTCGACGAGTATGAGGTAGCCCACCGCGATACCGAGAACGGCCGCCGTGTGGCGGAACAGCACCCCCATCGCCGCTCCCGCAAGGGCGGCAGCCACTGCGAGCGCGAGCGCGCGGCCCCCCATCTGAGCGAGGTCTCCCCAGAACTTGGCGGTCGTTCCTGCGGTTGAGGCGAAGTGACCCACGATCAGCCAGGCGCCAGCGGTGAGCAGACCGAGCAACGCCACCGCGGGCGCCAGCATGCCGAGGCCGGCCGCACCCAGCTTGCTGGCATAGACCCTCAGCCGCCGCGGCTCGAAAGTCAGCCAGTTGGCCATCGAGCCGCTGCTGAACTCGGCAGCCACGAACCCGGCGCCGACCAGGAAGCCGACGAAGGCCAGCAGGTAGGACCCGCTGCGCAGGATTTCTGGCATCATCTCGGCGAACTTGGCCACCGGCTTGCCCCAGCTCGCCCACTTGGGCTCCATCTGGTTGCAGGAGTCGGCGGCTTTGGGGTCCGTCCTCTGGGCTTCGGGCAGTGACGCCAGGCAGTCCCGGCGCTGCTGATCGCCGTTGGCCACCCAGTCCTTGCGTGCCTGGTCGAACTGCGTTCGCTGCTGCCTGAGCTCCGGACCGCTGAGCGGTTTGGCCGTCTGGTAGCTGCCGAACAACAAGAGCCCGGTGATGACCAGAGCACCGAGAACGGCGACGGCAGTGAGCCGTCGTGAGAGAAGGCGCCGCAGCTCGACCTTGGTCAGCCGCATCATCGGGTGGCTCCCACGGTCTCGAGGCCTTCATCAGTGGTCAGCTCCAGGAACACCGACTCGAGGTCTGCGCGTACCGGTATCAGCTCATTCACGAACAGGCCGTGCGCGGCCAGGCGTTCGGTGACCTCCGCGCCGTCGACGATGCCCTCCACGACGAGCAGTCCGCCGTCCTGGCGGACCAGCAGGCCGCCCTCGGTCAGGATGCGTTGTGCCGCAACGGGATCGGCGACCCCGACTCGCACGGAGGTCGCTGCCTGGGTGCCGATCACGTCAGCCACCGGGCCCGAGGCAAGCAACCGGCCGTGGCCGATGATCGAGACCGAGTCAGCCACCTGCTCGACCTCGTCGAGGAGGTGGCTGCTGACCAGGACGGTCTTGCCCTGCTCCCCGAGCGACCGCATCGTGTTGCGAATCTCGCGGATGCCTGCAGGGTCGAGGCCGTTGGTCGGTTCGTCGAAGATGAGCAGGTCGGGCTCCTTGAGCAGCGTCGCGGCGATGGCAAGCCGCTGCTTCATGCCCAGTGAGTAGGCGCGGTACTTGTCCTTGCCACGGTCACCCAGGCCGGCCTGCTCCAGGACCTGATCCACGGCGCCGCGCGGGCGCCCGATGGCTCCGGCGAGCAGCTGGAGGTTCTTGCGGCCGCTGAATGCCGGGAAGAACTTGGGTGACTCGACGATCGCCCCCACACGGCCGACGACCTCGGGCAGCTGCCGGGGGACCTCATGGCCGAAGATGCTCATGGTGCCCGCGTCGGCGTGAACCAGGCCCAGCAGCATACGAATCGTCGTCGTCTTGCCTGAGCCGTTCGGCCCCAGGAACCCGTGAACGCAGCCGGTCGGAACGTTGAGGTCCAGCCCGGCCACCGCGACGTGGCGGCCATTGCGGTTTCGGTAGGTCTTGCGCAGACCGCGGGTGGAGATGGCGAGCTCTGCTGTCGTTGTGGTCATTCATCGGCCCCGATGCTCGCGCTGTCGCGTCGCACTGACGCGTGGCGTGACTGTACGGCATACCGGGTATGTCGAACCCGCAGGCTCAGCCCAGGATGTCGCTCAGGTGCTTCTCCACGTAGGGGAGGACCTCGAGAACCGGCACGTCGCGCCCCAGCACCTTGCTGAGCGAGGTGACGCCGGCGTCCGCGATGCCGCACGGCACGATCACCTCGGCCCAGGACAGGTCACAGCAGCAGTTGAGCGCGAACCCGTGCATCGTGACGTTCTGGCTCACCCGGATGCCGATGGCACCGATCTTGCGGTCGGTTCCGCGCTCATCGGCCCGGATCCACACTCCGCTCCGGCCCTCGACCCGCCCGGCGGTCACCCCGAGATCTGCGCAGACCCGGATCATCACATCCTCGAGCCGGCGAACATGCGCGACGACGTCGACGGGGGAGGCGAGCCGGACGATGGGATAGCCGACCAGCTGGCCCGGTCCGTGCCAGGTGATCTTGCCGCCGCGGTCGACGTCGATGACCGGGGTGCCGTCGAACGGACGTTCGTGAGGCTCGGTCCGCTTGCCGGCTGTGTAGACGGTGGCGTGCTCGAGCAGCAGCACCGTGTCGGGCTCGTCACCGGCGGCGACAGCGGCATGAACTTCGCGCTGACGGTCCCAGGCTGCCTGGTAGTCCACAAGGTCTGGGGCGAAACCCACGTGCTCAAAGCGCATGCCGCCAGCGTACGCGGGTCCACAACGTGCTTGGGTAAGGGTTGTTGATTCCGCTGAGAGGCAAACCGGGGAGCAGAGCAGTGAACCGTCACGACATCACGCCCGAGCAAGAGGCCGCCGAGCTCTCCAGGCCCAAGGGCCGCACCAGGCTGCTTCGCTCGATCGCCCTGGGCCTCGTTCTGCTCATCTGGCTGGGTGTCTCCGGGGTGGGCGGCCCGCTGGTCGGCCGGTTGTCCGAGGTGCAGAAGAACGACAACGCCTCCTTCCTTCCGAAGACGGCCGAGTCGACCGAAGTCAGCACCCTCGCGGCGAAGTTCACCTCGACCGAGACCCTGCCGTACTTCGTGGTGATCGAACGTCCGGGCGGGCTGAAGCCCTCGGACGCGGCCGCGGTGAAGAAGTTCATCGCCGGTATTCCGTCGCTTCCGTTCGAGGTCAAGGGCTACACCCTGGGGCCATACCTCTCAGCCCCTCCGGCCGCGGCCGTCCCGAGCCAGGACGGCAAGGCCCTCCTCGTGCCGGTGCTGCTCAACGCCAAGAAGGCCGCCGAGGTGATCGGCACGTCCAGCCCGTTGTACGAGGGCGCCAACGCGCTGAAGGCGTCCGCGGCCAGCACGCTGACCCCTGCCGGGATGAACGTGTACGTCGCAGGTCCCGGGGGGCTCCTGGCCGACTTCGTGACCGCGTTCGGCGGTATCGACGGCATCCTGTTGTTCGTTGCCCTCGGCGTCGTGTTCTTCATCCTGCTGGTGGTCTATCGCAGCCCGATCCTGCCCATCGCGGTGCTGCTGACCGCGATCTTCGGGCTGGCTGCCGCAGCCCTGGTGATCTACCCGCTGGCCAAGAACGACCTCATCGGCCTGAACGGTCAGAGCCAGGGGATCCTGTCGATCCTGGTCGTCGGAGCGGCCACGGACTACTCGCTGCTCCTGGTCTCCCGGTATCGCGAGGAGCTGCATCAGCATCCGAGCAAATGGGCAGCGATGGTCGTGGCGTGGAAGGCTGCGGTCGAGCCCATCGCCGCGAGTGCCGCCACCGTGATCCTCGGCCTGCTGTGTCTGCTTCTCTCTCAGCTGGGTAGCACCCGGGGCCTCGGGCCCATCGGGGCGCTGGGTATCGCAGGCGCGCTGGTTGCCTCGCTCACGTTCCTGCCTGCGGTTCTGCTGCTCTTCGGGCGGCGCATCTTCTGGCCGATGATCCCCAGGCTTGACCACGTTCATGCCGAGGACTCGCTCGGGCGCAGGGGAATCTGGGGTCGCGTGGCCGCCATGGTGGGTCGTCACCCGCGCCGGACCTGGGTGGTGACGCTGGTGGGCCTGCTCGCCTGCGCGGCGTTCGCCCCGACCCTGAACGCCGGGGGAGTCACGCTGTCGCAGACCTTCCTGAACAAGGTCGACTCCGTCACCGGTCAGGAGGTTCTCGCCGCGCACTTCCCGGCGGGCTCGGGCTCGCCGGTGCAGATCGTCGTGCCCCAGGAGCGGGCCAAACAGGCCCTGGCCCTGGCGAAGTCCGTTGATGGTGTTGCCTCAGGGCAGGTGGGGGAGGCTCCCGGTGTTCCGCCGAAGGTGGTGGACGGCAAGGTCATCGTCCAGGTGACACTGACGCCGGCCGCGGACAGCCCGGCCGCTGAGGCTGTGGTCGAGAAGCTGCGTTCCAGGCTCGACATCATCGGTCCTGACGTTCTGGTCGGTGGCACTACCGCCGTCAACTTCGACGTCCGGCAGGCGAGCGAGCGCGACCTGCGGGTCATCATCCCGGCCATCCTGGCGGTGGTGTTCATCGTGCTGATGCTGCTGCTGAGGTCGTTGGCTGCCCCGGTGATCCTGGTCGCCGCCAACGTGCTCTCGTTCGCGGCAACCCTTGGTGTGTCCGCGCTGGTGTTCAACCACGTCTTCCACTTCCCGGGCTCCGATCCGGCGACCCCGCTCTATGCCTTCGTGTTCCTGGTGGCGCTGGGTATCGACTACTCGATCTTCCTGATGACCCGGGTCCGGGAGGAGTCGGCTGAGCGGGGCACCAGGCCGGGAATCCTTGTCGCCCTCGCAGTGACGGGCGGAGTCATCACCAGTGCGGGCATCGTCCTGGCGGCGACCTTCTCGGCGCTGGCGATCATCCCGATCCTCTTCCTCGTCCAGATCGCCTTCATCGTCGCCTTCGGCGTGTTGCTGGACACTCTCGTGGTCCGGTCTCTGCTGGTCCCGGCGGTGGCCTACGAGCTTGGCCGACGCATCTGGTGGCCCAGCAAGCTCGACCAGGCAGGGCCAGGACCAGAGCAGGCGCCGCTGGAAGGCGCCGACAGCGGGGCGACGTCCCCGTGACTGCTGCCTCAGTGACCGCCGTCGGACTGGCCGGCTTCGGTTCGTCAGGCCGCGGTTTCCACGCCCCGCTGCTGCAACAGGCCGGTATGACGATCGCTGCGGTCTCGACCGCAAATCCGACACGTGCGGAACAGGTCCGCCAGGACCTGCCCGAAGCTCGGGTGGTCGGCGATCTTGACGCACTGCTGGGGGTGGGCGGCCTGGACCTCATCGTGCTTGCCACGCCCAGCGGCCTGCACGCCGACCAGGCTCGGCAGTGCATCGCCGCGGGGATCGCCGTGGTGGTCGACAAGCCGCTGGCCACGAACTCCACGCAGGCGTCTGCGGTCGTCGAGGCGGCCCGGGCGGCGGGTGTGGCCGTGACGGTCTTCCAGAACCGCAGGTTCGACGCCGAGCACGTGGCCGCTCGGGACACGGTGCGATCGGGACGGCTGGGCGAGGTCTTCCGTCACGAGTTCCGCTGGGAGCGCTGGCGTCCCTCGCCCAAGGACCGGTGGCGTGAGAACGCCTCGGCGGCTGACGGCGGTGGCATCCTGCTCGATCTGCACACCCACATGATCGATGCGGCAGTCGACCTGTTCGGGCCCGTCGACACCGTCTACGCGGAGGTCGCGGCTCGCACCACGGCCGCTGAGGACGACGCGTTCCTGGCGTGCCGGCATACCTCCGGGGTGACGTCCCACCTCGGCGCGACGTCCCTTTCCGCGGCGCCCGGACCTCGGGTGCGAATCCTGGGACATCGCGGTGCCTACCTGCTCAACCAGTTCGAGGACGACGGTGCGGACATCTATCCGGACCTGGCCGACGCCGACCCCGGGCAGTGCGGGTGGGTCTACACGGGGGTGCAGCGCACTCCGGTGAAGCGACCAGCGGCCGGGCAGGTCGACTTCTACCGCCAGGTGAAGAGCGCCCTTGGCACCCAGGACCCTGCGGCCGCCATGCCGGTTGACCCGTATGACGCGGTGCACACCCTCGCGGTCATCGACGCAGCCCGCGTCAGCGCCGCACGGGGAACGGTGGAGCAGGTCCACACGCCTGGTCATCGCTGATCGCCTCGCACCCGGGGACCGGTGCCCGCCTGGGGACCGGACCCCGACTGGGGACCGGTGCCTGCCTGGGGACAACTGCGGAGGCGTTGAACCGATCCACGGCATAGTGGGGCAGGTCAACGACAGGTCCAGGCCATAGGGGGAGTCATCGCGGTTCCACCGCTCGTGCCAGGTTTCGACACCACTGGCGAGCTGAGCCTGAGCGCCACCGGGTCCGAGTGGGCCGCAGTGCGCAGCGTCGACGGGCGCCGGTTCGTTCTCAAGGTCGTCCCGGTTGAGGACATCACGGCGGCGCAGGCGCTGGCGGCGGAACAGCTTGCCGACTACGGCAGGGTCGAGAGCCGGCATCTGGTCCGCAGGCATGCAGCGATAGCCATCGCCGACGGTTCCCTCGCGCTGGTCCTGGATGAGGTGACCGGCGGCAGTCTGGCCCAGCTTCTCGGCGCCCGGGGACAGCTCACCGTCGGCGAAACGGTCACGACCGTGGCGCCGCTCCTGCGGGCTCTGGCCGATCTGCACGCTGCCGGCCTCGTGCACGGGAACCTGGTGCCGGGGAACATCCGGTTCAGCGCCGACGGCAGGCCGCTGATCGGCGACCTCGGGGTGGGTCGCCTGCTGGGCGGACAGGCCGGACCGCTCGACAGAGCGGGGGCCGGGGGCTTCGCGGCGCCCGAGCTGGTGGGCGGCGCCGTGCCCTCGGCGGCCTCCGACGTCTACGCGATGGCGGCCCTGGGCTGGTTCTGCCTCACCGGCTCGCCTCCGGCTCCTGCTGCCACCCGCCCGCTCCCGGCCGTGTCGCGTCCCGAGACACCGGCCGCACTGGCCGAGGTCCTCACCGCCTGCCTGGCCACCGACCCTGCTGCGAGGCCCACAGCTGACGAGGCCGCGGTCGAGGTCTTCGATGCCGCCCCCGCGGAGTCGGTCGCCCTGGCATCGGTGTCCGACCCGGCTGCCGAGATCACCCGGCGGATACGTGCTGCCGCGGTCTCGGTTGCCGACCCGAGGGCGCCGGGGATCGGGAAGAGGTACCGCACCGCGCTGGCGATCGGCGTCGTGGCCCTCCTGCTGGCCGGGGCGGTCGGGGCTGGTACGACCTGGTTCCTGAGGCGTCCGCAGGTGGTTTCCCAGCCGGTGCGGCCAGCGGCCCGGTCCTCACTGCTGCCCGCGAGAACGCCGGCGACAGCAGCGACGACACGACTGGGCACAATGCCCACGCCGACGGCGACACCCGCGAGGACACCCGCGGCGATCGCGCCAACGCGGGTGTCCCGGAGCTCGAACGAGGTGGTGATGGCGTCGAGCTCACCTCGTACGGCCGCGTCCGGACTGTTGCAGGCGCTGGTTGATGCCCGGGCTCTCGCGTACGTCGCACGTAACTCCGCCCTGCTGGATCTCGTCTACGCTCCCGGGGCAGCGAGGGCCCAGGTCGACCGGGGCAACATCGCCACGGCTCTGAGGAACGGTGGGACCTATCTCGGCCTGTCGTACTCCATCAAGGACGCGGCCTTCCTGGACGGGACGTCGGGCACCGCGCGGATACGGGCCACCATCCTCACGCCTGCCTACAACACGGGGCAGCCGGACGGGCGCAGGATTCTCCACGCGCGAGAGACGTTGGGGCCCTGCATCTTCGCGCTGAGCCTGACTCCGGATGGCTGGCGCATTCTGGGCCTGACCGTGCCGGGCCCGCCCTAGGCCTGGTCGGTCAGCCAGCCCATCGCGCGCTCGATGGTGTCATGCTCGAACACGAATCCCGAAGCGGTGAGAACGCTCGGCAGGATGCGTTCGCTGGCCAGGACGTCGCTGGCGAACTCGCCCAGGGCGATCTTGAGAGCCAGGGCAGGGGCCGGCAACAGCGACGGACGGCCCAGCCGTGCGCCGAGGGCCTTCATGACCTCGGCCTGGGGCAGCGGCTGGGGGCTGACGAGGTTGACCGGCCCGACCAGGACCTCCTGGTCGACGAGATGCGCCAGCGCCCGGAGCTCGTCGCGCAGGGTGATCCAGCTCCAGTACTGCCGCCCGGTGCCCAGCGGGCCGGCCAGGCCGAGCCTCGCCAGCGGGAGCACCCGCTTCATGGCGCCCCCGTCGGGAGTCAGGACGATACCCGTTCTTGCGTGGACGACACGTAGCCCAGCCTCCTGGGCCGGTCCGGTGGCGGCCTCCCAGGCACGGACGACGTCGGCCAGGAAGCCCTCTCCCGCCTCGCTGTCCTCGTTGAGGATCTCCTCGCCGCGGTCACCGTAGGCACCGATCGCGGAACCACTCACGAGCGCGATGGGCTCCCCGAGATCGGCCAGTGCCCGGGAGATGGTGGCGGTGCCAGTGACACGGGAGTCCAAGATCTGCTGCTTGTATGCCGGAGTCCACCGGTGGTCACCCACGCCCGCCCCCGCGAGGTGCACCACCGCCGTGAGCCCGGAGAGGTCGCCGGGGCTGAGCCTGCGCGACGCGGGGTCCCAGCCGACCTCGTAGCTGGCCCGCGGCTCGCGGCGGACGAGGTGCACGACATGGTCCCCCCGGGCACTCAGAAACGCCGACAGCGCGCTGCCGATCAGGCCGGAAGCACCGGTGATGGCAACGCGCTGTGACTTCGGCAGTGGCAGTGGCGCTGGCTGCGACTCAGACAGCGGTTGTGACATGCCCGCAGTCTAGAGGCCCAGGGAAGCCTCGAAGGCGCCTTCTTCAAGGCGCGCCTTCATCGTTGTCAGGAAGCGTGCGGCGTCCGAGCCGTCAACCACGCGGTGGTCGTAGGACAGCGCCAGATAGACGATGGAGCGAATGGCGATCGTCTCGCCGCCGTCGCTGTCCTTGACCACGACGGGACGCTTCACGACCGCCCCGGTGCCGAGGATGGCAACGTTGGGCTGGTTGATGATCGGGGTGTCGAACAGGACGCCGCGACTGCCGGTGTTGGTGAGCGTGAAGGTGCCGCCGCCCAGCTCGTCGGGGGAGACCTTGTTCGTGCGGGTCCGTTCGGCCAGGTCGGCGATCTTGCGGGCCAGCCCGGCGATGTTGAGGTCGCCGGCATCCTTGATGACCGGTACGAGCAGCCCGCGGTCGGTGTCGACCGCCACCCCGAGGTTCTCGGAGCCGTGGTACGTGATCTGGTCACCGTCAACGCTGGAGTTCACGTTCGGGTGAGCCTTCAGCGCCTCCACGGCCGCGAGGGCGAAGAACGGCAGGAAGCTGAGCTTGGTGCCCTCACGTGTCGCGAAGTCACGCTTGGCCCGGTCACGCAGCCGGGCGATCTTGGTGACGTCGACCTCGAGCACGCTGGTGAGCTGGGCCGAGACGTGCAGCGACTCGACCATCCGGGTTGCGATGACCTTGCGCAGCCGGCTCATCTTCTCCGTGGTGCCGCGCTTGGGCGAGACCACGACGCCGGCTCTGGCGGCGGCAGGCGCGGAGGCACCGGCCGGGGCTGCTGCCGGGGCTGCCGCCGGAGCGGCTGCCACCTTGGCGGCCGCGGCGACATCGAGCACGTCCTGCTTGCGGATCCGGCCGCCGATGCCGGTGCCCTTGACCGAGGTGAGGTCGATGTTGTTGTCGCTGGCCAGTTTGCGCACCAACGGCGTGACATAGGCCGAGGCGTCAGACTGACCGGTTGCCGGCGCCGCGGCGGGAACCGGTACCGCGGGTGCGGGTGTGGCAGCCGGTGCGGGTGCGGAAGCAGGTGCGGGCGCGGAAGCAGGTGCGGAAGCGGGTGCGGAAGCGGGTGCGGAAGCGGGTGCAGGCGCAGGCGCAGGTGCGGCAGCGGGTGCAGGTGCAGCAGCAGGCGGGGCTGCCGGGGCTGCGGCAGGTGGAGCAGTCTGCCGGACAGGCGTGGGCGCCTGCCCTGGCTGGCCGCCGATGACGACCAGATCCGCGCCAACAGGGACGGTCTCGTCCTCGCCGACCAGGATCTTGGTCACGGTGCCCGCCACCGGCGAGGGGATCTCGGTGTCGACCTTGTCGGTCGAGACCTCGAGCAACGGCTCGTCAACCTCGATCTGCTCACCCTCGGCCTTGAGCCAGCGGGTGACCGTGCCTTCGGTCACCGACTCGCCCAGAGCCGGCATCGTGACAGTGGTGCCGCCCTCGATCGGCGTGCCAGCGGCCGGCGGTGCCGCCACGGGGACAGCGACCACGGGTTCTTCGGCAGCCGGCGGTGGCACCGCTTCCGGGGCAGCGGCCTGCTCCGGCGGCGCTGGGACTTCCGCCGGGGCGGAAGGAGCAGCAGGAGCCGCCGCGCCATCACCGACGATGGCGAGGTCCGTGCCCACGGGCACGGTCTCGTCCTCCGCCACCAGGATCTCCTGCAGGGTGCCGGCGACCGGGGAGGGGATCTCGGTGTCGACCTTGTCTGTGGACACCTCCAGCAGGGGCTCGTCGAGGGCCACGGAGTCGCCGACATTCTTCAGCCAACGGGTCACGGTCCCCTCGGTGACCGATTCCCCAAGGGCCGGCATGGTCACGCGTTCAGACATGAGTTGAGGTCTCCTTGTTGTGCGGTGCGACGGTCACTGCTGGTTCGTGCTGGGTACTGCTGAGCGGGGGCGTGCTGGGCACTGCTGCGGCTACCGGAACGGCCGCGGTGCTGGTACCGCGGCCGCAGGACAGTCAGCCGTGGGCGTGCAGCGGCTTCCCGGCCAGGGCCAGGTGGGCCTCGCCGAGGGCTTCGTTCTGGGTCGGGTGGGCGTGGATCAGCTGGGCCACGTCCGACGGCAGCGCCTCCCAGTTGTAGATCAGCTGGGCTTCGCCGACCTGCTCACCCATCCGGGCGCCGATCATGTGGACACCGACGACCGGGCCGTCCTTCTGGCGGACCAGCTTGATGAAGCCCTGGGTCGCCAAGATCTGGCTCTTGCCGTTGCCGCCGAGGCTGTAGTCGTAGGTCTCGATCTCGCCGAACTTCTCTTTGGCCTGGGCCTCGGTGTAGCCGATGGAGGCGATCTCGGGGTCGCAGTAGGTGACCCGCGGGATGCCCATCTCGTCGATGACCGGCGGGTTGAGCCCCGCGATCTGCTCGGCGACGAAGATGCCCTGGGCGAAGCCGCGGTGGGCGAGCTGGAGTCCGGGCACGATGTCGCCGACGGCATAGATCCCGTCGACATTGGTCTGGAGGCGCTCGTTGGCCAGGACGAAGCCCCGGTCGACGGTGACGCCGGCCTCTTCGTAGCCGAGGCCGGCGGTGACCGGTCCGCGCCCGACGGCCACCAGCAGCAGGTCGGCCTCGATGGTGTCGCCGGACTCCAGCGACACGTTCACGACATCGCCGGTCTGCGTGACGCCGGCGAACTTCACGCCGGTCTTGAAGTTGATCTTGCGCTTGCGGAAGGACCGCTCGAGCTGTTTGGAGATCGCCTCGTCCTCGGCCGCCACCAGGCGGGGGAGGGCCTCGACGATGGTCACCTCGGAGCCGAAGGACTTGAAGACAGAAGCGAACTCGACGCCGATGACCCCGCCACCGAGGACGACGACCCGCGCCGGGACGAAGTCGAGGAAGAGGGCCTGCTCGCTGGTCATGATCCGGCCGGTGATGTCCAGGCCGGGGAGGGACTTGGCGTAGGAACCGGTCGCCAGGACGATGTTCTTGCCCACCAGCTGACGTCCGGCGACCTCGATGACGTTCTTGGCGACGAGGCGGCCCTCGCCCTCGACGTACTCGATGCTCTTGGACTTCACCAAGCCCTGCAGGCCCTTGTAGAGGCGTCCGACGACACCGTCCTTGTAGGCGTTGACGCCACTCATGTCGACCGACTCGAAGGTGGACTTGACGCCGAACTGCTGGCCCTCGCGGGCGGTGTCGGCGACCTCGGCCGCGTGCAGCAACGCCTTGGTCGGGATGCACCCCATGTGCAGGCAGGTGCCGCCCAGCTTGCCTTTCTCGACAAGGGCGACGGACAGGCCCAGCTCGGCGGCGCGCAGTGCGCAGGCGTATCCGCCACTGCCTCCACCCAGGATGACGATGTCGAACGTGTTCGCGGCGGTAGCCGACATGCGGACGCTCCCTTTGCCTGTGCGCATCTGACCGGACGTCGTCCTCAGGGCGTTCGGCACGCGTGTCGGCGCTGTTCACCTTCGGACGTCGAAGATCATCTTGCCACTGATCGGTGACCGCGTCGCACGGGTGGCCGGTGGGGAGGTCCGCGATCGCCCTCGACACCACCCCGACGGTGACCAGGGGGCCAGCGGCGCCACCCGTGCATCGCCGTGGGGATGGGCCCTAGAGTTAGCACATGACGTGGTGTGACGTGCCCCCGGCCGGAGGCTCCGGATGAGCTGGTGGCGGAGGCGACGCGGACGTCCCGAGCCGCATCCGCGGGGACCCGTGGACGGGCCCGGGATGACGGTGGACAGCAAGGCGGTCCGCGATCATCTCGCGTCCTTCGTATCCAGCAGGCGCGGAGTCGAGGCGTTCGTGGAGCCTCCGACCAACGTCACTGCGACGACCGTGGTCCTCATCGCGCACGACGGTGAGTGGACGCGGCGCGCGGTCACCTCGCGTGACGCGGCGTTCGAGCTACCTCGCGCCCTCGGCATACCGGTGTATGACGTCAACCAGACCGGGTACCCGTCTCGCATGCGTGAGTGGAACTCCAGACAGCGCAGGGGCTCTACGAAGCAGCAGCCGGGCAGGGACCAGGTGCCATGACTGGGCGGGATGAGACAGCAGCATCACGTGAGCGGCAAAAGGACTTGTCCTCCCGTGCCACGGTTGGAAACATAGCCACAGGAATCACGGCGACCCAAGGAGAGCACGCATGACCAAAGATGCGACAGCCGCGGACAATGATGACAAAGGTGACACCGGTGACGAGCCGGTTGCTGAGTCCTCGGCAGAGGACGTGAAGCGCAAGTTCCGCGAGGCGCTCGACAGGAAGCATGCTCACGGTGGGCGCGACGTCTCCGAGGACGGCGAGCACGCCAAGATCCATGATGCTCACGGACCGGCCAAGGCTCAGCAGATGTTCCGTCGCAAGAGTGGCGGCTGACCGCCACCCGCGAAGCACCCATAGCTGCAGGAGGGAAGAGGGAGCCGGCCACGGTGATGTGGCCGGCTCCTCCTTCGTTCGTCCGCGTGCCTCAGACGCAGGTTGTATGCCGGGTGCTCAGGCCTGCGACTCGGCGATACCCACGAGGGTGCGGATGCCAAAACCGGTGCCCTGCCTAGGGGTGTAGCCCCACGGTGCCTCGTCGTTGAACGCAGGCCCGGCGATATCGAGGTGGGCCCACGGGATCGGCTCGCCGTTCTTGGCGTTGCCGACGAACTCGGCCAGGAACCAGCCGGCGTAGATCACGCCGACCGGGCCCGACTGCAGCAGGTCGGCCACCCGGGAGTCGAGGGTCGGGCGGATGTCCTCGAGCAGCGGGAAGGGCCAGAAGGGCTCGCCGGCCTCGTCGGCGATGTCCTTGACGGCGAGTCGCAGGTCGTCGTCGTTGCTCAGGAAGGCTGCCGTGCGGTGGCCGAGTGCTGCGACCGCGGCACCGGTGAGGGTGGCGATGTCGATGATGAGGTCGGGCACCTTCTCGGAGGCGAGAGCCAGGCCGTCAGCCAGGACCATGCGCCCTTCGGCATCGGTGTTGTTGAGCTCGACGGTCTTGCCGCCGCGGATGGCCACGACGTCGCCGGGGCGGCATGCGCTCGACCCAGGCATGTTCTCGGCCAGGCAGAGGATCGCGGTGATCTCGACCGGCAGGCCGAGGTCGGCGATGGCGAAGACCGCGGAGGCAGCCGCGGCAGCACCTGCCATGTCGCACTTCATCGTGGTCATCCCGGCCTTGGGCTTGATGGTCAGGCCGCCGGAGTCGAAGGTGATGCCCTTGCCGACGAAGGCCACGTGCTTGGTGGCTTTCGCCGGCGTGTAGCGCAGGGTGACGAGGCGCGGGCCCCGGGCCGAGCCTCCGCCCACCGTCAGGTGACCACCGAAGGCGCCCTTGGCCAGGGCTGCCTCGTCAAGGACGGAGACCTTGACCTTGCTCCCGGCCGCGCGCTGGGTGACCTGCGCGGCGAAGGTCTCGGGATAGAGCTCGTTGGGTGCCTGGTTGACCAGGTCGCGGGCGTAGGTCGTGGCCTTGCCGAGGGCGATGGCCCGCTTGACCGCGGCGCGCAGGTCCTTGTTCCCTGCTGCCGGGGTCGCGATGGTGATGGCCTTGACCGGAGCCGAGGCGGGACCGGCAGCCGCGGTCGCGATGGCGTAGGCGCCGAACAAGGCGCCCTGCGCCACGGCCGCTGCCTCGGTCACACCGTCGCCGGGCGCCACCACGGCGACCTTGGCCAGGCCGCCGAGCTGACGGGTGGCTGACCCGACCGCCCGGCGGATGGCCTCGGCGTCGAGGCCGGCACCCTGCTCGGCGAGCTTGCCGGCACCTGTCACGACGACCAGTGCGGCGGCTACGCCGGGCACCGAGACGAGCTTGACGACCTCGTCGCTCCTGCCCTTGGCCTTGAGCGTGGACAGTGCCGACTCGAGGTGGGCGACGCTCTCCTCACCCAGCCCGTGTCCTGGTGCCAGCGCAGCACCATTCTCGGTCTGGACCGAGACGAGGACGAGTGCATCGCCCTTGAGCTCGGCCCCGGCACGGTCGGACACGGTCAGTTTGGTCACGGGGTCACGGTCCTTCTGTTGCGGGTTCCAGGGACGACGCGGACGCGGTGCCCTGGGTTCAGGGGGTGACTCGCCTGGAGCGAGAGTCGTTCCTGATCCACCGCGAGAATACCGCCAGCAGGCGTGGCGATATCGTGACCCTCATGACTGACTCCTCGCTGAAGACCTCGCCCCTCCACGACCGGCACGTGGCCCTCGGCGCCAAGATGGCGGACTTCGGCGGCTGGGAGATGCCCATCGAGTACCCCGGCGGCGGGGTCGTGCGTGAGCACACGGCGGTCCGTGAACGGGTTGGCATCTTCGATGTGAGCCACCTGGGCAAAGCGAGCGTCAAAGGGCCCGGAGCGGCGGCGTTCATCAACTCCTGCCTGACCAACGACCTGGGCCGGATCACTGAGGGCAAGGCTCAGTACACCCTGTGCTGCGACGAGACAGGTGGCGTGGTCGATGACCTCATCGTCTACCTGCGCGCCGAGGATGACATCTTCCTGATTCCCAACGCCTCCAACACCGCCGAGGTCGTGCGCCGGCTGCAGGCAGCGGCACCCGAGGGGCTGGAGATCAAGAATCTCCACGACGGCTATGGCGTCATCGCGGTCCAGGGCGCCAACAGTGATGAGGTTCTGGAGGCGCTCGGCCTGCCGACCGGCCATGAGTACATGTCCTTCGTCGAGGCGGACTGGAACGGCAAGCCGGTCATCGTCTGCCGGACCGGCTATACCGGCGAGCGCGGCTACGAGCTCGTCCCGCGCTGGGAGGACTCTCTGACACTGTGGGACGCCCTCATCGAGGCGGCGGCCCCCTTCGACGGGCTGCCGTGCGGTCTTGGCGCCCGGGACACCTTGCGCACCGAGATGGGCTACCCGCTGCACGGTCATGACCTGAGCCTGGACATCACGCCGGTGCAGGCACGGGCGGGTTGGGCCGTCGGCTGGAAGAAGGACACGTTCTGGGGCAAGGACGCGCTGTCCGCAGAGAAGGCCGCTGGGCCGAAGCGGATCAACCGTGGCCTGCTGGTCAGCGGTCGTGGCATCCCGCGTTCACACTGCCAGGTCAAGGGCGCCGATGGCTCCCTGTTGGGGGAGGTCACCTCCGGGACGTTCTCGCCAACCCTCAAGCAGGGAATCGCCCTGGCGTTGCTCGGACCGACGGTCAAGGAGGGTGACGAGGTCCTGATCGACGTCCGCGGCCGCGACGTGCCGGCAACGGTCGTCAAGCCCCCCTTCGTCCAGGTGCAGGTCCGCTAGCCCCACCCACCGCTCTCACCCGCCAAACCTAGGGACCGTGCTCCCCGAGACCCGGCAAACCTAGGTGCCAGGTGTCAAACGCGTTGTTGACGGCGACATGGGTGAGGTCACCACAATATGTTGGCATTTCAGCGCACTCCCAGTGCTACATGTTGTGCCTCGAAACCATGGAAAACGAAAGACACCAGCCACCTA
>DASVKO010000319.1:0-8927 GCA_036385355.1 Dermatophilaceae bacterium | reverse complement strand
ACCGGCCAGTCGACCCCGAGCTCGTCGCGCAGCGCCAGGAGCTTGCCCTTCGAACGCCCCGACAGGGCAACCCGGGCCTCGCCGGCGTGCGCCGCGAGGTGGCGGGCAGTGAGGCGTCCGACGAAGCCGGTAGCACCATGCAGGACGACATCGTGCTCGCGAGAGGTCATGTCGACGACTCTAGGCGGTGATCCTCGACCACAGTCAGCCGCTCATCCTGGTCTTTGGCACAGGCCATTGGCTCGTCCAGACACACGGAGATGCTGTTGGAGACTCCGTCCAATCTCAGCTCATCAGAGCCAATGCCATGAAGAAAAGGTTTGGGGATGGACTGGGGGCAGTCCCGAACGGCGGCGCTTCTACCGGTCACGGGAGCACGGGCAAGTAGCCGTAGTCGCCTGACTCCTGCAGGTCAGGCCCCCCTCCCACGTCTGCGACGAAGACCGCTCACGTCACCAGCTGGCAGGTCGTCGGCAACGGTTCAACCAGGCGGCGGCTAAAGCAGGCCGGCGGGCACATCCAACACCTCAGATGTCTCGTCTACAGGCCCTTGCGAGTTGAACTGGGTGTTGTACAGGTCGGCATAGACGCCGCCCTGGGCCAGGAGGTCGTGGTGCTTGCCACGCTGCACGATCCGTCCGTCGACCACGACCAGGATCTGGTCCGCGCCACGCACCGTGGACAACCGGTGTGCGATCACCAGGGCGGTGCGACCCGTCAGCGCGGTGTCCAGCGCCCGCTGGACGGCAAGCTCGGACTCGCTGTCGAGGTGCGCGGTGGCTTCGTCAAGAACCACCAGGCCGGGCCCCTTGAGCAGCAGCCTGGCGATGGCGAAGCGTTGTTTCTCGCCACCGGAGAGGCGGTGCCCACGATCGCCCACGACCGTTTCGAGGCCCTCGGGCAGGCTGGAGACAAGGTCCCAGACCTGTGCGGACTTCAGGGCGGAGATCATCTCTTCCCGGGTGGCGCCGGGCTGGGCATAGGCCAGGTTGGCAGCGATGGTGTCGTGGAACATGTGCGCGTCCTGGGTCACCACGCCGACGACGTCGTGCAGGGACTCCATCGAGGCGTCACGCAGATCCGTCCCGCCCAGAAGAATGCGGCCTTCCGAGGGGTCGTAGAGCCTGGCGACCAGGCTGGTGATGGTCGTCTTGCCTGCGCCGCTCGGGCCGACCAGCGCGACCATCTCTCCGGGCTTGATCGAGAACGACACGTCGTGCAGCACCGCACCGCCACCGCGCCGGTCACCCGAGGCCACCGTCTCCAGCGAGATCAGCGAGACCTCGTCCGCCGAGGGGTAGCGGAACCCGACACCCTCGAACTCGACGGAGACCGGATGCTGCTGCAGGACAATGGGATCCGCGGCCTCCTTGACCAGCGGCTGAAGATCCAGCACCTCGAACACGCGCTCGAAGGAGACCAGTGCGGTCATCACGTCGACGCGGACGTTGGACAGCGCCGTCAGCGGCCCGTACAACCGCCCCAGCAGCGCAGCCAGCGCCACCAGCTGGCCCACCTTGATCGTGCCGTTAACGGTCATGACACCACCGACGCCATAGACCAGGGCCGTGGCCAGCGAGGCGACCAGGGTCAGCGCGACCAGGAAGAGGGTCCGGGTGAGGGCGATCTTGACGCCGACGTCGCGAACCCGGCCGGCTCGGTCGGCATACTGCTCGTCCTCGATCTGGGGCGTGCCGAACAGCTTGACCAGCAGGGCGCCGGCGACGTTGAACCGCTCCGTCATCCGGGTGCCGAGCTCGGCGTTGAGTCCCATGGCCTCGTGCGTGAGGCCGGCCAGGCGCCTGCCCATCACCCGCGCTGGGACCAGGAAGAGGGGCAGCAACATCAACGAAGCCAGGGTTAGCGGCCAGGAGATCGAGGCCATCGCGGCGACGATGAATATCAGCGAGACGACATTGCTGACCACACCGGAAAGCGTTGACGTGAAAGCCTGCTGAGCCCCGATGACGTCATTGTTCAGCCGGCTGACCAGGGCCCCGGTCTGCGCCCGGGTGAAGAAGGCGATCGGCTGCTTCAGGACGTGGCTGAACACCTGGGTGCGCAGGTCGAAGATGAGCCCCTCCCCGATCCGCGACGAGTACCACCGCTGGACCAGGGTCAGGGCGCCATCCAGGACCGCGATGACGGCGATGATCAGGGAGAGCCGGACGACGACCCCTGAGTTCCCCGGGGTGACGCCCTTGTCGATGATCTGCCCGAGCAGGAGGGGCGTGGCCACCACCAGAGCCGAGTCGAAGATCACCAGGACGAGGAACACGATGATCTGGGACTTGTACGGGCGCGCGTAGCCGATCACTCGCTTGGCGGTTCCGGGGGCCAGCTTGCGTTGGCCCAGCTCCGGGTCACGGGTAAGGGAGCGCATCATGCCCCACCCTGCGTGCATGGACATGCGGCCTCCGCTCTAGGGCCCCGCTCCCCCGCGTGCCACGGGCGGGTGCGCCTTCATCATCTCATCGTCAACCATCTGGTCGTCCGTCTGCACAACACCACAGCGGGCTGCTTACTTCCCCGGACCTGCCACCATCGCGGTGAGCAGTCGTGCCTGTGCTTCACGCTCGGCCCTGAGCTGGTCTGCGCGAGACGCGTCGATGGCGTGGCGCAACAACGGCTTCAGCTCACGCACGGCTGCCTCTGGAGCATTGAGTATGGCGTCGGCCAGCTCGGCCACCGTGGCATCAAGCTGCTCGGCCGGCACGGCCACGGTCGCCAGACCGATCGCCACCGCCTCCGGTGCCCCCACGAAACGGCCGGTCGCACAGATCTCGAGCGCCCGCGCATACCCGACGGAGCGCACCAGGGGTGAGGTGCCCGCGAGGTCGGGCACCAGGCCCAGGCTGGTCTCCCGCATGGCGAAGGCGACGTCGTCGGCGACCACCCGCAGGTCACAGGCCAGGGCGAGCTGGAATCCGGCGCCGATCGCGTGACCCTGCACGGCGGCGATCGTGATCGCCGGCACCTGTGCCCAGACCGAGAAGCCCCGCTGGAACTCCTCTATGGCGTCCTCGAGCGCGCCAGCTGCGCCGGCAGCCAGGGCGAGGACCGACGGCTCCCCCGGCGCACCCCGGGGCGTCAGCATGGCCCGGTCCAGACCCGCCGAGAACGACGGCCCCTCGGCACGGATCACGACCACCCGCACGGACGGATCCAGACCCCCGCCGATCTCGGCCAGCGCCGACCACAGACTCGGCGCCTGGGCGTTGCGTTGCTCCGGACGGTCCAGGGTGATCGTCAGGACGGGTCCCGACTGTTCCACCCTGAGCATCGGATGAGGCTGGGACTGGCCGCTGCTCGGGTGCTCGGTCGACTGCTCGGGGTTCGTCACGCCCCCGACTCTAGGCGAGCGCGACGAGGTCCAGATAGTCCGGACCCCAGTGGTCCTCGACACCATCGGGCAGCACCAGGACCCGTTCGGGCTCGAGAGCGGCAACCGCGCCCTCGTCGTGGCTGACCAGGACTACGGCGCCTTTGTAGGTGCGCAGGGCGCCCAGGATCTCCTCGCGGGAAGCCGGGTCGAGGTTGTTCGTCGGCTCGTCGAGCAGCAGGACGTTGGCCGCCGATACCACCAGCATGGCCAGGGACAGCCGGGTCTTCTCGCCGCCGGAGAGCACCTTGGCCGGCTTGTGCACGTCGTCCCCGCTGAACAGGAAGGAGCCCAGCGTCTTACGGGTCTCGACGTCACCCAGGTCGGGAGCGGCCGACTTCATGTTCTCCAGGACGGTCCTGGTGACGTCCAGGTTCTCGTGCTCCTGGGCGTAGTAGCCCATCTTGAGCCCGTGACCCGGCTCGACCTCACCCGTGTCGGGCTTGTCCACTCCGGCGAGGATGCGCAGGAGGGTGGTCTTGCCGGCACCGTTGAAACCGAGCACCACGACCCGCGAGCCCCGGTCGATGGCCAGGTCGACGTCGGTGAAGATCTCCAGCGAGCCGTAGGACCGTGACAGGCCGGAGGCAGCCAGCGGCGTCTTGCCGCAGGGTGCCGGGTCGGGGAAGCGCAGCTTGGCCACCTTGTCCGAGACCCGTTCGCCCTCGATGCCGGCCAGGAGTCGCTGGGCGCGCTTGGCCATGTTCTGGGCGGCCACGGCCTTGGTGGCCTTGGCCCGCATCTTGTCGGCCTGCAGCATCAGGGTGCTGGCCTTCTTCTCGGCGTTGAGGCGCTCGCGCTTGCGGCGACGCTCGTCGGTCTCACGCTGGAGCAGGTAGGACTTCCAGCCGATGTTGTACATGTCCATCTCGGCCCGGTTGGCGTCGAGGTGGAAGACCCGGTTCACGACCGTGTCGAGCATCTCGACGTCGTGGCTGATGATCAGCAGCCCGCCCTTGTAGGCCCGCAGGTAGTCACGCAGCCAGACGACGGAATCGGCGTCCAGGTGGTTGGTCGGCTCGTCCAGGAGCAGGGTCGAGGCGCCGGAGAACAGGATCCGGGAGAGCTCGACGCGGCGACGCTGCCCGCCGCTGAGGGTCGCCAGCGCCTGCCCGAGGATACGGTCGTCCAGCCCCAGGGCCGAGGCGATCGCGGCAGCCTCGGACTCGGCCGCGTAGCCGCCCCGCGAGGTGAACCGCTCCTCGAGACGGGTGTAGCGGCCCATCGCCTTGTCGCGGGTCTCGTCATCGGCGCTGGCCATCGCCCCCTCGGTCTCACGCATCTCAGCGATGATCGTGTCCATCCCCCGGGCGGACAGAATGCGGTCACGAGCCACCATCTCGAGGTCGCCCGTGCGCGGGTCCTGGGGCAGGTAGCCGACCTCGCCGGACACCGTGACCTGACCCGCGGTGGGGGTGCCCACGCCGGCAAGGACCTTGGTCAGCGTCGTCTTGCCCGAACCGTTTCGCCCGACCAGGCCGATCCGGTCCCCTGGGGCGATCCGGAAGGTCGCGCCCTCCAGAAGCAGGCGGTGGCCTCCGCGCAACTCGATACCGGTGGCTGCGAGCACGGCGCACTCCTGTTCAGGGTCAGTGGGTGGGGCAGAAGGCTGTTGCCCTCGACGCCCTGGCACAGGGACACACGCCGGTATGGCGTGCCTGCACAACGGGGGTTCGGGGCCAGTCTACGGGGAGATGTCCAGGAGCATTGACGCCTGGTTGTTAGGGTCGACGGCGTGAATGCCTCCCTGCCTGACCACCTGGACCCGGTAACCCGCGCGTGAGCAGGCCACTTACCAGCGCGCTCGTCGTCGGCTTCGACCTCGACCTCACGCTGGTCGACTCCCACGAGCGCATCATCAGCGCCTACATCCGCGCGCTGGGCGACCTCGGCGTTACGGTGAGCAGCGAGCAGCTCGTGCCGCATCTCGGGATGCCCCTGGCAGCCACGGCTGTTGCCGTGGGCGCGGCAGTGGACGCAGACGCCCTGGTGCTCCGATACCGCCACTACTACGACGAACCCGGTGCCCCCAGGACCCTGGCGATGCCCGGCGCGCTCGAGGCCCTGCAGCACGTGCGGGCAGCGGGCGGTCGCACGGTGGTGGTCTCGGCGAAGTTCACCCCTGCGGTGCACAAGGCCCTGGCCGAGGCGGGCCTGACCGAGCTCGTGGACGCCGTCCACGGTGAGCTGTTCGCCCGCGACAAGGCCACCGCCCTGATCGCCGAGGGCGCCACGATCTACGTGGGCGACCATCCTGGCGACATGGCCGCCGCACACGCCGCCAGCGCGTATGCCGTGGGCGTCACCACGGGCGCCAACGACGAGGCCGCGCTGCTGGACGCGGCCGCCGACCTCACCGTGGCCGACCTCGACGCGTTCGTCGCCTGGCTGCCGTCCCACGCCATGGGACGCTCAGCGCAGTAGATCACCGTGGCGGTCCAGCTGGAGTCCTGTCCCGCTGGAGTCCTGTCCAGCTGCAGTCGTGCAGGAACACGCCACGCCGAGGCCCGGCAACGCGGCCCTGGCCCGGAGATGTCACCTCGGGCCCGTAGGCTCCGTGGGTGACCTTGGGGATGCCTGTGCTCGACGAAGAACCGCCGTACGACCCCGAGTACGACGGCGCCCCCGTGCAGGACCTCACACGTGAACCCGCCCCCGACCACGCCGAGGGCCACGGCCACAGCCACGATCAAGCCAAGAACCAGGAGCAACCCGCCCCGGCGTCCGCACCTGGGCGCGGCCGGCTGGTGAGCGCTGGCCGAGCCCCCGTCCTCGGGCCCAGACCCAGCCCGCTCGATGTGCTGGCCAGGGTGTTCGGCTATGACACCTTCCGCGGCGACCAGGGCGAGATCATCGACACGGTCGTGGCGGGCGGCGATGCGCTCGTGCTCATGCCGACCGGAGGCGGCAAGTCCCTGTGCTATCAGATCCCGGCACTGGTGAGGTCGGGAACCGGCGTCGTCATCTCCCCTCTCATCGCGCTCATGCAGGACCAGGTCGACGCGCTGTCGGCCCTCGGCGTCCGCGCGGGCTTTCTCAACTCGACCCAGAGCCCCGACGCCCGGCGAACGGTGGAGTCCGCGTTCCTGGACGGCGAGCTGGTTCTGCTCTACCTCGCGCCCGAACGCCTGCGGGTCCCGGCGACCCTCAACCTGCTGGATCGCGGCGAGATCGCCCTCTTCGCGATCGACGAGGCGCACTGCGTGTCCCAGTGGGGCCACGACTTCCGCCCCGACTACCTGCGGCTGTCGGTGCTGCACGATCGATGGCCCGCCGTCCCGCGCATCGCGCTCACCGCGACGGCCACCGAGGCAACGCACGCTGAGATAGCCGAACGGCTCCAGCTCACCGACGCGCGCCATTTCGTCGCAAGCTTCGACCGCCCGAACATCCAGTACCGCATCGCCCCGAAGAACAACCCCAGGGCCCAGCTTCTCGACCTGCTGCGCGCCGAGCACCCCGGCGACGCCGGGATCGTCTACTGCCTCTCGCGCGCGACTGTCGAGACGACCGCGCAGTACCTCGTCGACCACGGGATCCCGGCCCTGCCCTACCACGCGGGCCTCGACTCCGGGGTCCGCGCCTGGAACCAGGCCCGCTTCCTGCGCGAGGACGGCCTGGTGATGGTGGCCACGATCGCGTTCGGCATGGGCATCGACAAGCCCGACGTCCGGTTCGTGGCGCACCTGGACCTGCCCAAGTCCGTCGAGGGGTACTACCAGGAGACCGGTCGGGCGGGCCGCGATGGCCTGCCGTCGACAGCGTGGCTCGCCTACGGGCTCCAGGACGTCGTGCAGCAACGCCGGATGATCGACACCTCCGACGGCGATGCGACCCATCGACGCCGTCTGGGGGCGCACCTCGACGCGATGCTGGCGCTGTGCGAGACGGTCGAGTGCCGGCGCGTGCAGCTCCTCGCCTACTTCCGTCAGTCCAGCACCCCGTGCGGCAACTGCGACACCTGCCTCGCGCCCCCGCAGACCTGGGACGGCACGGTCGCCGCCCAGAAGCTGCTCTCGACGGTGAGCCGCCTGGAGCACGAGCACGGGCAGCGGTACGGCGCCGGGCACCTGGTCGACATCCTGCTGGGGAAGCCCACACCACGGATGAGCCAGCTCGGCCACGCGTCACTTCAGGTCTATGGCATCGGCACCGAGCTGTCCGACACCGAATGGCGCGCCGTGGTGCGGCAGCTGCTCGCCCAGGGCGTGCTCGGGGTCGACCCCGACGGGTACGGGACCCTCCGGCTCACCGAGGACAGCACCGCCGTGCTGCGCGGCTCGCGCACCGTCATGCTGCGCCGCGAGGCACCAAGGCCGGCACCCCGCCCGGTAACGCGGCCCCGATCGGCGAAGCGCGGTGTCGCGGCAGCCATAGATCTTGACTCAGGAGCCGCCCTGGTGTTCGAACGGCTCCGCACGTGGCGCGCAGCGACCGCCAAGGAACAGGGCGTCCCGGCGTACGTCGTCTTCCACGACGCGACCCTGCGCGCGATCGCAACGCTCGTCCCGGCGACCCTGGACGAGCTCAGCACGGTGAGCGGCGTCGGGGTGGCCAAACGCGAGAAGTACGGTCCACAGCTCCTCGAAGCACTCCGGGCCTGACTCAGCCCAGCCACCCCGTTCGTGGGTCACCTGAGTCAGTAGGGCACCTGAGTCAGCAGGTCACCGAGTCAGTAGGTCACCTGAACGGTGCGGTGGATCCCGTCCACCGTCATCGACCCGCCGTACGGGATCACGACCTGCGGGTCGGTGTGCCCGAAGTCGAGGCCGAACACCGTTGGTACGCCGGGGTTGTACTCATCGAGGGCACGAAGGATCGCGGCTCGCTGCTCCGTGGCGAACCGGGTGCGCTCGGCCACCGACTGACCCACCGCCCGATCCCAGGCCTTCGGCGTCGCCACCGCCACTGCGTCGAACTGCCCGAGCATGCCGCGCTCCCCCATCCCCATCAGCATCCGGTAGACGTACTCCGAGCCGGGCATCTCCTCGGACGTCTCGAGCAGAAGGACGCACCCGGCATACGCTCCGGGATCCAGCAGGTAGGTCCCCGCGCGCAGGTGGAGGTCCAGAATCTCCAGGCAGCCACCCCAGGTGGGCCCGGTCACGGATCGCCGCTCCCCCGCCCAGGTCCAGCCCGGCCCCGGACGCATCGAAAGCTCGACCTCCAACGCAGCCGGGTCCTCCCAGCTCGGGTTCTCGTCGGTCATCTCCTCGACGGGTGACAGCTGGGCCTCCCCGGGCTCGAACAGGGCCCGGCGCATCGCGTCCATCGTCGTCGGGTGAGGGCGTCCCGGCCGCGCCAGGTGCACCATGGTCGATCCCCCGTAGAAACCGATGATCCCGAGGTTCCAGAGGTAGACGAGAAGGTTCGTGTCGTCGCTGTAGCCGAAGAAGGCCTTCGGGTTGGCCTGCAGGACAACGGGATCCAGATAGCGGAGAACCTTGAGCTGGTCGCTTCCGCCGATGCTCGACATGATCCCCCTGATCTCGGGGTCGGCGAAGGCCGCGTGAAGGTCGGCGGCCCGTTCCTGAGGCGTGGCACC
>DASVKO010000318.1:0-3817 GCA_036385355.1 Dermatophilaceae bacterium | reverse complement strand
AGCTCGTGCCGGGGACCATGAAGCAGCAGCGGCTGCTGGCCACCTGTCCGCGAGACGTCCACGCGGAGGACATCGCTAGCATCCTGACGCGGTCGATCGCCAACTGGTGAGCCACCGAGCCCGGGTCGGCAAAGCTTTGGGTCCTCGCTGTTTCGTGTGGGCCGGCTAGTTGATCTTAGGCCATTCTGTGACCGGTTCCGGTGGCGTTGCCGGGTGGTCGACGGGGGCGGTGGGCTTGTTGGACGGGCTGGATTTGAACGAGATGTTCGGGGCGGCGTTGGGTCTGACCGAGCCGTGGCGGGTGACCTCGGTGGAGTTCGACCAGGAGGCTGGTCGACTCGATCTTGGGCTGGACATCCCTCGGGGCGCCCGGTTCCGCTGCCCCGAGCCGGGATGCGCCAAGGCGGCGGGCGCGGTGCATGACACGGCGGAGAAGACCTGGCGGCATCTGGACTTCTTCGCCCATCAGGCCTTCATGCAGGCGCGGGTGCCGCGGGTGCGGTGCCCCGAGCACGGCGTGCATCTGGTGGCGGTGCCGTGGGCGCGGCCGGGCAGCGGGTTCACGTTGCTGTTCGAGGTGGCGATGTTGACCTACGCCAAGCAGATGCCGATCGCGCCGTTGGCCCAGCTGGCCCGCGAGCATGACACCTGGATCTGGCGGGTGATCGAGCACCACGGCAACACCGCCCGGGCCGGCATGGACTTCTCCGGGGTGGGCGAGGCCGGGATCGATGAGACCTCCGCGCGGCGCGGCCAGGACTACGTGTTGATCTTCATGGACCGGCCGGAGAAGCGGGTGCTTTTCGCCACCGAAGGGCGCGACGCGGCGACGGTGGGCGCGTTCGCCGCTGACCTGAAGGCGCCCGGCGGCCAGCCGAAGACCCAGATCCAGCGGGTCTGCTGCGACCTGAGCCCCGCGTTCATCAAGGGCATCACCGAGCATCTGGGCGGCCCGCCGGAGCCGGACGCCGACCCGGGCAGCACCGGGCCACCCGAGTGCCCGCAGGCCGGAGTCCAAGGTCATCAACCGCAGATCGTGTTCGACCGTTACCACGTGGCGGCCAAGGCCAACGAGGCCGTCGACCCGGTCCGCCGGGCCGAGGTCAAGACCCGTCCGGAGCTCAAGCGCAGCCGGTACGCCTGGCTGAACAACGACGCGAACCTCACCACCGGTCAGCGTGCGCAGCTGAGCGGGCTGACCCGCCCGTCGATGCACCTGCAGACCGCTCGGGCAGCCCGCTGGCGGGATGACTTCAAGGCCTGATACGACCAGCCGACACCCGAGCGCGCCGAGGCCTATCTGCGGCGCTGGTGCTACGGCGCGAAACGATCGCGCCTGCAGCCGGTGAAGGAGTTCGTCCGACTCGTCGAGTCCCATTGGGACGGGATCATCGCCTGGCAGCACAGTCGGATCAGCAACGGGCTTCTCGAGGGCACCAACTCTCTGATCCAAGCCGCCAAGCGCAGCGCCCGCGGCTACCGCTCCAAGCCCAAGATGATCACTATCATCTACCTCATCGCGGGCAAGCTTCCGCTACCTCAAATCCACACGATCTAGCGAGGAGCCTTATGGAGGCAGTGACTACCCCGATGAGTGCTATCCCGGTCAGCATGGGCACCGCCGCGACAGTGCGTCCCGCGCCTGTCGAATAGGCTGCGCAAATGAACAGCTCCACGAGGGCGCAACGGTTGCGACTACCTTGGAGCCGCATGAGGCGGGAAACGCCGCGCGCCCCCCGGTGGGCCCTGCTCACCGGCGGCCCGGGCGGTCCGCCTCTTGTGGCCGTTATCGTTGCTGTCGGTGTGCTGATTCGGAGCGCACTGGTGGCCGGCCTGGCAGGGGGAGCGGGGCCGGCCCGCGACTCGGACTCCCGCGACTATCTGTTGCTTGCCCACCACCTCGGCCAGCTGCTCACACCTCCTCGGGGGCTGCTGAGTCTGACGGTCTTTCATCCGCCTGGATATCCGGCAGTGGTGCGGCTGGGCGAGGTGTTCGGCGGAACAGTCGGCGTCTTGGCGATGCAGGTGGTACTGGCTGGGATCACTCTCGTCGCGACCTTCGCGGTAGGCCGGCGCCTCGGTGGTCAGGCCGCGGGTGTGGTCGCCCTTGTCATCGTGGCGCTTGAGCCGCTGTCCGTGCTCTACACCGGGCTGCTGATGTCGGAGACGGTTTTCACGGCCCTGCTGATGTGCTCGGTATGGGCGCTACTGTGCGCGTGGCGCTCAGCCTCGTGGCGTTGGATCCTTCTGGCCGGTCTCCTGCTCGGGCTGTCTGTGTTGATAAGGCCCGTCGCGCTGTACCTGCCCGTTGTGCTGGTACCAGTAACCGTCGCCGTGGTGTCGCAGAGCCGCGGCCGCAAGGCGCTCATGGCCGCCGCGCTCCTGATCGGCTTCTGCGTTCCGGTGGGAGCCTGGGTGGTGCGTAATGCTGAGATTGCCGGCGGCCCGATGGTGTCGTCGGTGGACTCCTACAACCTGCTGGCGTACCGAGCGGCAGGTGCCGTCGCCGCCGAGACCGGTGTCACGATGGATGAAGCTTCGCGCGCGTTGACTGATCAGCTGAGATCTCGAGTCCGTCCGGGCGACAGCGAGTACGCCATTGCTGCGGTGGAGCGGGATCAGGCGCTGCGGATCATCCGACAGCACCCCAGAGGGCTGGTCATCAGTTCGGCCCGGGGCTTTGCTCACGTCGTCCTGGCACCTGGGCTGGGTGTAGTCGACGCGACCTCCCCCGATCTTCCCCGCCCAGTTCGCACACTTCTTGCGCTCTACGCAGGCGGCATAGCAGTCGCCGTTATCCTGGGTGCCCTTGCCGGAGCTCTACTCCTCCTACGGCGCGGCCGGTGGCGAGTGGCCCTTGGCGTCATTGCTGTCGCCTTCTACCTCATCGTCGTCTCGTCGGGTCCCGAGGGTGAGTCTCGCTTCCGAGTTCCCATTCTGCCGCTGCTCGCAGTTCTGGCGGGTCCTGCACTTGTCGCCCTCGGAGGCGACCTTTCGAGGCGCAGACGGCATTCCGGACGAGAGATCGTTGGCCGGCAGGCATCACAGGGGGCGGCCCAGGCTTAAGGCTTGAGAACACGTCCGGGCAGTTGACCCTCTGCGGGGTCCCGCGCCGGTGACGGGGAACCGGTCGCCATATCCCACCGTGGTGATGGTCGTTATGGCCCGACCCTGGGCAGTCCAGCTGGCGACCGCGTTCAACCGGCTCCGAGCGGCACCTGGCCCGCCTGAGCACGCTGGCCCAGCCCCTACCACCAGGAGACTCGGACACCCGCACCCGGCCGGACTGCCGGGCCTTCGCCCTGCACCGGGTACGACGATGACGCGCCGAACCACAACCAAGATCGACAACCGGAAGATCCACGGTCGCGTGAAAGATCGAGGCTAGGTGGGTCAATGCACTGACACCACCACACAGGGAACTCCTAGCTAGGCGCTGCCTCACGTCGGCTCGCTGCTATCGCCCGACGCGGACCCCGCTCCGACGCGAGTAGAGATGTTGGTGGCGGCCCAGAACGATCAGTGCTGCGGCGAGGCCTGCTTCTGTTCCTGTTCCGCAGCTCGTGCCGTCGTCGGTGACGCGCGGTCTACCGGTGGCGTCGACGTCGGGCGGCAGCGTGGACGACGGTGCGTCAAAGAAAGCCGGCGGATATGGCGTTAAGCTCGTTTTCGAGTAGAATTCGATAGGCGTAGCCGATGAACAGCGCGCCGGGTCTGTAATCGTCTTTAGTCAAGACGGTCATCGCGTTCCTGTGGGTCAATGCCGTACGACTGCCGGTTGATGTGTCCATTCAGGCGGCCCGCTGACCTGCGGCGT
>DASVKO010000317.1:0-7284 GCA_036385355.1 Dermatophilaceae bacterium | reverse complement strand
GTGTTCCGTATGATCTGGCGTGGACGCGTGACTGTGTGAACCCAACAAAGATTGGTGCCTTGTGAAGATTTGCGTTGTTGCTCTTGGGAAGATCGGCCTGCCGCTGGCCGTTCAGTTCGCCAGCAAGGGTCATGAGGTTATCGGGGTCGATACCAACGCGGGCACGGTCGAGTCCGTCAACGCCGGTCGCGAGCCGTTCCCCGGCGAGACCGACCTGGAGCTCAAGCTCTCAGCGGCGGTGTCCGCGGGACTCATGACGGCGACCACGGACTACGCCGCGGCCGTGCCCGGCGCCGAAGCCGTCGTCGTCGTCGTGCCGCTGTTCGTCGATGGCGAAGGCACTCCCGACTTCGGCTGGATGGACTCGGCCACCCGCGACATCGCGGCGAACCTCACCCGGGGCACGCTCGTCTCGTATGAGACCACTCTCCCTGTGGGGACAACCCGCAACCGCTGGGTTCCGGTGCTCGAGGAGGGGTCAGGGCTCAAGGAAGGCGTCGACTTCCACGTCGTCTTCAGCCCGGAGCGGGTGCTCACGGGGCGCGTCTTCGCTGACCTGCGCAGGTATCCCAAGCTGATCGGCGGCCTGTCTCCCGCCGGAGCCGAGCGCGCTCGCGAGTTCTACGAAGCAGTCCTCGACTTCGACGAGCGACCGGATCTGGATCGGGCCAACGGGGTCTGGGACCTGGGCAGCACCGAGGCGTCCGAGCTGGCCAAGCTGGCCGAGACGACCTACCGGGACGTGAACATCGGCCTGGCCAACCAGTTCGCCCGGTTCGCGGCTGACAACACCATTGACATCTACGAGGTCATCGCGGCCAGCAACTCCCAGCCATACAGTCACATTCACCGCCCCGGCATCGCCGTCGGCGGCCACTGCATCCCGGTCTACCCCCGGTTGTATCTCTGGAACGACCCCGAGGCGACTGTGGTGCGGGCGGCACGCGAGGCGAACGCCGACATGCCCGAATACGCCGTCGGGCTCCTCGAGGGTGCTTTCGGTGACCTGAAGGGCGCCACTGTGGTGGTGCTCGGGGCGGCCTACCGCGGTGGTGTGAAGGAGACCGCGTTCTCCGGCGTGTTCCCGACGGTCCAGGCGCTCATCCGGCACGGGGCCGAGGCTGTCGTCCACGACCCGATGTACACGGCGGACGAGCTTGCGGCCCTGGGGCTCAAGGCCTACGAATCGGGTTCTCCGGTGGATGCCGCCGTGCTCCAGGCGGACCATGCCGAATATCGCGACCTGCGTCCGGCCGACCTTCCCGGGGTCCGGGTTCTGGTGGACGGACGCTGCATCACGGACCCAGCAGACTGGGCCGGGGTCACGCACCGCGTGATCGGCAGAGCAGTCCGTGGGTGAGCCGCCCACTCCGCACGTGGTGATGGTCGTCGCGAACGACGTTGCGACGGACACCAGGGTCAAGAAGGAGGCTCTTGCCCTGGCGCGGTCCGGCCTGCGGGTCACCTTGGTGGGTGCCGCGTCCGAGCGCCAGCCGAACAGCTCGTGGATGGGATCCGTCGAGATCGTCCGGGTGCCGGTCGACTTCGCGATTCGCGACGAGGGGATTCGCACCAGGCGTCACCCGCCACGCCACCTGTTGTTCGGCCCCGATACCGAGGCCAGGGCGAAGCGCCGGATCGGGGCCCGGGAGCGCGACGTGCGCGGGCGCTCGGACCTTGCGTCTCAGGGCCGCTCCGACAGGGTCCTGGGCCCGCCGCTCGACAAGGCCGGCGTCGCCAAGCGACAGCTCGAGAACACCGTCCTGCGGGGCGGGCGGTTCGTGGCCCGGATGCAGGGCGGCCTGGCCCGCCGGGTGGAGCGGCGCAAGCTGGCTCGCCAACGACGTGGTCCGGTCCGGTGGCGCGCCCAGCACCCGAGGGTCCTCGACTACGAGGTCGCCTTCGGGCCGGTCATCGACGCACTGAGGCCGGATGTGCTGCACGCCCACGACATGCACATCGTGGGCATCGCGGCGCACGCCCGCGCCCGAGCCCGCGCCGCTGGCCGGGACCTTCCGTGGGTCTATGACGCGCACGAGTATGTCCCCGGCCTGTCCGAGTACGGCGGTCGGACCGCTCGCGACATCGAGGGCTGGGCGGACCTGGAGAACGAGTTCATCCGCGATGCAGCCCGGGTGATCACGGTCAGTCCGGCCATCGCTGACATCCTGCAGGAGCAGTACGAGCTGGCCGCTCGCCCGACCGTGGTCCTGAACATCCCGACCGTCGACGCCCCGGGCACCACACGGGTGCGCACCCTGCGCGAGGTCTGTGGCCTGGCGCCGGACGTGCCCTTGCTGAGCTACAGCGGAGGGACGACGGAGGCGCGCGGCCTGCATACCGCGATCGAAGCCATCGCCGAGCTCCCTGAAGCACACCTGGGTCTGGTCTGCGTGCCGCACATCGACACTGCCGACGTCCTCGTGCTCCGCCGGCAGGCCTCGGACATGGGGCTCAGTGACCGGGTTCACTTCGTCAATCCCGTCTCCTCCGGCCAGGTCGTGGACTTCCTGAGAGGCGTGGATGTCGCGCTGATCCCCGCCCTCTCCTACCCCAGCCACGAGATGTCGCTGCCCAACAAGCTCTTCGAGTACCTTCACGCCGGCCTGCCGATCGTCAGCAGCGACCTCAAGAGCATCAGTGCCTTCCTGCGCGAGTTCGGGGCAGGACTGACGCACCCTGTGGAGGATGCCTCGGCGCTGGCTGCCGCGGTGCGCACGATCCTCGCGGACCGTGAGAGGTACGCGGCCGCTGCGGCCGACCCTGCGCTGCTGGCCCGGTACTCGTGGACCGGTCAGGCTGACCAGTTGCGGCACGTGTACGACGAGCTCCTCGGCACCCACCTTGTCGCCGCGCGCACCGAACGCATCGCCAACGACGAGGTAGTCGACCTGACGGAGAGCGACCAGCCCACCAGATGAGCCACGACCAGAGCCCCGCCCCATCACGCCGCTCCCCGAATCAAGGAGAACCCTTGCGACAGCTGGCCGATCCCCAGACCATCCTTGTCCTGGCCCCGCACACCGACGATGGTGAGCTGGGTGCCGGCGGGTCCATCGCCCGCTGGGCCAGTGAGGGTCGCGACATCCACTACGTGGCGTTCTCTGCGTGCCAGACGGCGATCCCGGACGGCTGGCCCGAGGATGTCCTGCGCGGCGAGGTCGCCGCTGCGACGAAGGTGCTGGGCATCGCGCCCGAGAGGTTGCGCGTTCTCGACTTCGACGTGCGGCGCTTCGCCCGGGATCGGCAGGAGATCCTCCAGGCGATGATCGACCTCAACGTCGAGCTGTCGCCCGACCTGGTCCTCATGCCGGCTCAGGACGACCTCCACCAGGACCATTCAGTGGTCGGTCAGGAGGGACTGCGGGCGTTCAAGCGGACAAGCATTCTCGCCTACGAGATCGCCTGGAACAACGTGTCCTTCAAGACGTCCTGCTTCGTGGGGCTGGAAGAGACGCACGTCCAGGCCAAGGTGGATGCGTTGAAGTGCTACAAGTCGCAGGCCGATCGTCCGTACGCCGACCCTGACTTCCTGCGCTCGCAGGTGCGGTATCACGGAGTCCAGGCCGGTGTGACCTACGCCGAGACGTTCGACGTCCTGCGGTGGATCCTGTGACGGGACAACGCAGGGGCGCAGCCGGGGAGTCCCCGGTCGCTTCTCAGCTGGGCCGCGCAGACCCGGAAGGGATGGGATACCACGATGGCCATGTCTGAGGCGCAGCCGCTGCGGCCCCACGTCGCGATGCTGGTGGCTGACGACGCAGCACGTGACGGCCGGGTCCGCCGGCAGGCGCTCGCCCTGGTTCGAGCGGGATTCGACGTCACGCTGCTGACTGTCGGCGACGGGGCCCTGCGATCGGAGAGCCGCCTCGGTGCCGTGCGCGTCATCCGCCTCGCTGTCCCGTGGGCGATGCGCAACGCGCAACGCGAACGGATGCTCCGGCGACGGCGGTGGGTGCCACCAGTGGGACACCGTCACCCCACGACGGCGCGTGCGGCGCGGGCAAGGCTCCAGGCCGCACGGCTGGGCGCATCATCTTCGGGCATGCCAGCGGTCACCGATGCAGTTCTGGCGTTGAGACTGCAGGTTCTGAGAGGGACGACCTTCTCCGCGCGGGCGTTGCGCTGGGCTTTCAGGGGCGGCTGGCGGGCCTTCGACGCGACGGTGGACAGCGTGCCGGTGGGTGTTTCCTGGCGCCGACGTCTGCCGGAGATCAACGACTACGAGCTGGTGTTCGGGCAGGCGCTCGGTCAGCTCAAGGCTGACGCCCTCTACGTCCACGGGGTTGAGTTCGTCGGGGTCGTGGCGCGGGCCAGCGCGAGGGCCGCCGTCGAGGGGCGCCGGGTGCCGTGGGTCTACGACGTCGATGCTGATGTGACTAAGCCGGAGCCGGTTGATGCGGAGGTGGCCGCCCCGGAGCCGGCTGATGCGGAGGTGGCCGCGATGGAGCCAGTTGATGCGGAGGTGGCCGCGATGGAGCCGGTCGATGCTGAGGTGGCCGCGCCAGAGCCCGTCGAGGCCGGGGCGGACGCTGCTGAGGTGGACGATGCTGAGGTGGCAGAGACACAGTCCGAGGACTCCGCCCCGGCAGAGCCAGAGCCTGAGGAGGCCCCCTCGCGGCGCGATCTCGCGGCGCTTGCGGCCCTGGAGAAGGACCACGTGCGGTATGCCGCGAGGGTGGTTGCTGCGAGCGAGCCATTGGCCGGCGTGCTCCAGCATCGGTGCGGGCTCACCATCCGTCCGACGGTCATCACCGCTCAGAACGTCGCACCGATCGCGGATCTCTTCACCGAGCTGTTGGGTGCCGGGGGGCTGCGGCCCCGGCCGGAGGAGCCCAGCGGCGGCGTGGAGGAGCTGCCTGTCTTCCCGGCTCGCGCCACCGGAGAAGGTCCCCTGGTGGGGATTGGTCCGGCAAACATGGCGGGCCAGGCCTGGGCCTGGGCGAAGGCGCTGGAGCGTGAGCTGCCAGGGACGCGGACCGAGGTGCTGATGGTGGACCGCGGGGGACCGCTGATCTTCCCGGCGGACGAGCTCGTCTCCACGGCCACGTACGTGCGCGACGTGCAGTGGCAGGAGAGCACCCGCGACCGGATTCTGAGCACCTGGACGCACGGACTCCTCGAGGCCGGGCGCCCGCTGATGGGGGTCATGTACGGGCGCACCTTCGCCGCCGATGCCCGGCTCATGGAGCAGGCCGGGGTGAAGGTAGGTCTGCTGTTCCATGGCTCCGAGCTGCGCGATCCGCGCCGGCACGCGGCCGCACACCGCTGGTCGCCCTTCCGGGACACCAGCGACGAGTGGGTTCGGCGGGTCCAGGCCACCGTTGACCAGCTGAGGCCGGACATCGACGCGTTCACCGGGCCCTGCCTGGTGTCGACGCCGGACCTGCTCAAAGAGCTGCGACGGGCGACCTGGCTTCCGGTGGTCGTTGACTGCGATGTGTGGGTGCCACGCCCGGAGCGTCCTGAGCCGGCGGTGCCGGTCGTCGTACACACACCCTCACGCGCGGCGATCAAGGGGAGCGCCTTCGTCGACCAGGCCATGGCACCTCTGGTGGCCGAGGGGCTGGTGGAGTACCGCCGCGTCGAGGGGGTTCCGCCCGACCAGATGCCGGCCGTGCTCGCTGATGCCGACATCGTCCTCGACCAGTTCGCGATCGGCTCGTACGGCGTTCTTGCCTGCCAGGCGATGGCCACTGGCACCGCGGTCATCGGGCACGTTGGCCGCGAGGTCCGCGGGGCCGTCGAGAAGGCCACCGGCCAGGTCCTGCCGATCGTGGAGGCGACGCCCGACACCCTGCAGGAGACTCTGCGCCGGCTGGTTGCGAGCCCTCAGCTGCGCAGGGACGCAGCTCAGGCGGGGCCGCCGTTCATCCGGTCAGTGCACGACGGGAAGCTTTCGGCTCGCATTCTCGCCGAGGTGCTCGAAATCGGGACCGACGTCACTCTCGATTAGGACGGACGTGCCCACCCGCACCGGCCACGTGACCAGTCTCGTACCGACGCAGATCTCACCGTGAGCTGCACAGGCTCGTCGAAGGAGGAAGAGTCGTGACCAACCCCAAGCGCGTCCTCATGCTTGTCGGTAATGACATCCGCAACGACACACGCGTTCTCAAGACCGCGCTGGCGCTCGCTGATGGCGGTCTCGACGTCACCGTACTGGGCTATGGCTCGGACGGGGTCCGCGAGGACACAGTGCTCGGCAGTGTTCGCATCCTGCGGATCCCGGTGGCATGGCAGTCGCGTGACGACTCCGGGCTCAGGGGCCGGGAGTCACTGTCGCGGATCAAGAACGCCGTTGACCCCTCGCCACGCCAGATACTCGGGCTGTGGCTCGCCAAGCTGGAGACCAGGGCGTGGTGGATGGTCAACGGTGTACGTCACCGCTCGCCGCTGTGGGCGAACTGGCGTCGGGTGCTGCCCGAGATTGACGACTACGAGCGGTCCTTCGGTCCCGTCATCGACCATCTCGAATGGGATGTGCTGCACGCGCATGACGTACACCTGGTCGGCATCGCCAAGCGGGCGGTGGATCGACGTCGAGGCCAGGGCGCTCAGGCGGCGTGGGTCTACGACGCCCACGAGTTCGTCGCCGGTCTGTCCGTCTATGGTTCGCGCACCCGCCGCCGGGTGGCAGGTTTCGAGAATCTCGAGAGCGAGTTCATCCGCGATGCGGACGGCGTGATCACGGTTACCGAGCCTCTTGCCCGGGAGCTGCAACGTCGCTATCACCTGCCCAGCCAGCCCGCCGTCGTGATGAACAGCCCGGTCCTGGGTGCAGGGGCGAGGCCGATCGCGGTCGGGATCAGAGCGGCCGTTGGTCTGGCCGACGGCATTCCCCTGGTGGTCTACAGCGGTGGCGTGACCGCGGCGCGGGGTGTGGCGACCGCTGTGGCGGCTCTTCCCCAGCTCCCCGGGGTCCACCTGGCCGTGGTCTGTGTGCCGAACACGGCCACCGAAGCCGTGAAGCTGCTGGTGGTCCAGGCCACGTCGCTCGGAGTCGCCGACCGACTGCACCTCCTGGAGCCGGTGCGGCCCGACGAGGTCTCGGCCTTCGTGGCCAGCGCTGACGTCGGCCTCTTGCCCTTCAGACACTTCGGCAGCCATGAGATGGCGCTGGCCAACAAGCTGTTTGAGTACCTGTACGCCAACATCCCGGTCCTGGTCAGCGACTGCAGAGCGCAGGCCGACTTTGTCCGCAGTCATGGTGTCGGCGCGGTGCACATCGCAGACGACGCGTCCTCCTTCGCCGCGGAGCTGCGCGGACTCCTGGCTCGCCGA
>DASVKO010000316.1:0-5655 GCA_036385355.1 Dermatophilaceae bacterium | reverse complement strand
TTCCCCTTTGAGCTGTCACGAGGTCCCAGTGAGCTGTCACGAAGTCCCAGGCTGTGCAACCCAACTCTAGTCGGATCCCCCACGGCTGGTGAAGGCGAGTGCCCGGGGACGGGCGCACAGCACAAGGATCGGGCCCACAGTGTGACGGGCCTCACCGACCCGCACGGACAGGAGATGAGACTCACAAATCGATCATGAACAGTCCAAGTTCAACTATTGACATGCGTTGACCATCGAGCGTAGGCCTGTGTGCTCACAGCATTTCACCCGAGGGGGGCACGATCATGAGTCCAGCCGCGTCGGACGACTCAGCCGGCCAGACACAGCCGGGGTTCTCTCAGAAGTACTCAAAGGGTGAGCTCGAGGCAGTGGGCTCACGTGAGCTGCTTGACGCCTCGTCCCGGGGCATGAACTTCATCACGGGAATCGTCGACGTCTACGCAGCGCTGGACGCGGGCGGCAGAAAGAAGCTCATCGACTTCTCGATCCAGCTTGCCGAGGAGCAGCGCGAAGCGAGCTGACATCCTGCCTGACAACACCCGCCCGAGACACAACACCCGCCCGAAATATGGCAGGCGCCGGCATCATCGGTGTCTTCGTGGCCTGGCGCAGCGCCGGGCTGCCGTGCGGCGAAGTAACGCTCGGGCCAGAGCGGTAGAGCCCCCGGATCGGACCAGTGGAATGATCGGGCCATGAGAGCACTGGTGAAGCCCGCAGCAGGTCCCGGACTCGAGCTGATGGAGCGTCCCGAGCCGGCGGTCGGTCCCGATGACGTGAAGATCCGGGTCCAGAAGGCCGGCCTCTGCGGCACGGACCTGCACCTCGAGCAGTGGGACGACTGGGCCGCCTCCGTGGTCAGGCCACCCCTGGTGATCGGTCATGAGTTCTTCGGCGAGGTCGTGGAGACCGGCCGGGACGTCACCTCGGTGAAGGTCGGCCAGAAGGCCTCGGGCGAGGGACATGTCGTCTGCGGGGTCTGCCGCAACTGCCGGGCCGGCCGGCGTCAGCTGTGCATCCGGACGTCGAGCGTGGGGGTGAACCGCGACGGGGCGTTTGCCGACTACGTGGTCATCCCGGCCGGCAACGTGTGGGTGCAACCCGACGACCTGGACCCCGACCTGGGCGCGGTGTTCGACCCCATGGGCAATGCGGTCCACACGACCTTGTCCTTCCCGCTGGCCGGTGAGGACGTCCTGGTCACCGGGGCCGGCCCGATCGGCATCATGGCAGCCGCCATCGCGCGACACGTGGGAGCGCGGTATGTCGTGGTCACCGACGTCTCGGACTACCGGCTCGAGCTGGCCAAGGCTGCCGGGGCGGACCTGACCGTCAACGTGTCGACCACGACGGTGGCACAGGCCCAGCGCGAGCTCGGGATGCGCGAGGGTTTCGACATCGGGCTGGAGATGTCAGGCAGCCCGCTGGCGGTGGAGGAGATGATCAACAACCTCAACCACGGCGCCCGGGTGGCGATGCTGGGCCTGCCGAAGGACCGGTTCGCGATCGACTGGGGCAAGGTCATCACCCACATGATCACCATCAAGGGCATCTACGGCCGCGAGATGTACGACACCTGGTACGCCATGAGCGCGATGCTGGCGACCTCACCGGCGCTGCGCGAGGCGGTGCGCTCGGTCATCACCCACCGCTTCCCCGCCGAGCAGTGGCAAGAGGCCTTTGCCGCCGCCCGATCCGGACAGTGCGGCAAGGTCGTCCTGGACTGGAGCTGACCCGGCGGACCTCTGAGCGCCCACCAGCCCACCTGGCACGTCCCACGACTCATGACTCACGAAGAGAGACATCCGATGTACGGAGCGTTCAAGGACCAGCTGACCACCACGCTGCAGGAGATCAGGGCAGCGGGCCTGTACAAGAACGAGCGCCAGCTCACGTCCCCGCAGTCGGCCCACATCACGACCGCCAAGGTTGCCGCGGTGAACTTCTGCGCCAACAACTACCTGGGCCTGGCCAACCACCCGACCGTCGTTGCTGCTGCGTCGCAGGCGTTGCACGAGTGGGGTTTCGGCATGGCCAGCGTCCGCTTCATCTGCGGCACGCAGACTCTGCACGCCGAGCTCGAGACCAGGCTCTCCGCCTTCTTGGGCACCGAGGCGACGATCCTCTACTCCTCGTGCTTCGACGCCAACGGCGGCACCTTCGAGACGCTGTTCGGCGAGCAGGACGTGATCATCTCCGACGAGCTGAACCACGCCTCGCTCATCGACGGGATCCGCCTGTGCAAGGCCCAGCGGATGCGCTACAAGAACGCGGACATGGCCGATCTGGAGTCACGGCTGACGTCAGCGGCTGGTGCCCGCCGTCGGGTGATCGTCACCGACGGCGTGTTCTCCATGGACGGGTCGTTCGCGCCGCTGGACCGGATCTGTGACCTGGCCGAGCAGTATGACGCGCTGGTCATGGTGGACGACTCCCACGCGGTGGGCTTCGTCGGCAGTGGCGGCCGCGGGACCCCTGAGCTCTTCGGTGTCATGGACCGGGTCGACATCCTGACCGGCACGCTGGGCAAGGCCCTGGGCGGCGCGTCGGGCGGCTACGTCGCGGCACACCAGGAGATCGTGGACCTGCTGCGCCAGCGCTCTCGCCCCTACCTGTTCTCCAACGCCGTGGCTCCGAGCGTGGTCGCCGGCTCCATGGCGGCACTCGACCTGGCGGCGAGGTCGGGCGACGGACGCGAGGCACTGACCCGCAATACGGCCCTGTTCCGCGCACTGATGACGGAGGCCGGCTTCGACCTGCTGCCGGGCACCCACCCGATCACTCCGGTGATGTTCCCCGGCGAGGACGGCGCGCGCACCGCGACCGCCGTGGCCAACGCCATGCTGGACGACGGCATCTATGTCATCGCCTTCACCTATCCGGTGGTGCCCAAGGGCAAGGCACGCATCCGCGTTCAGCTGTCCGCGGCGCACAGCGAGGACGACGTACGCCGGTGCGTCGACGCCTTCGTCACAGCCCGGGCCGCAGTCGGCTAGCCGGCCGGCACGCGCCACTGCACGTCCTCAGAACCATCAGCCCAGGAATTCCGCTCAGAGGCAGACACCAGACGCAGACGCTCAGACGCTCAGAGGCTCAGAGGTAGAGCCCTGTCTTCTCGACCTTGACCCGCGGCGCGGCCACCGCGTGGATGTCACGCTCTCTGAGCAGGACGTAGGCCTTGCTCTGGAGCTCGACCTCCTTGCGGTCCTCGGGGTCGTAGAGAACGCGGTCGCCGATCTCGATCTGGCGCACATTCCGGCCGACCGCCATCACGGCGGCCCAGGACAGTCGCTTGCCGATGCTGGCTGTGGCAGGGATCACCAGGCCCCCACCGGTCTGGCGTTCGCCCTCCTCACCCTCGGTCGACGCGAGCACCCGGTCGTGCAGCATCTGGATCGGCAGCCGGCCCTGATCGCCGGCAGGTGACTTCTCAGCCACGGTGATGACGACGGTGCAGGATGGCCAGCACCACCAGCACAGCCGCGCCTGCCGCCGCCAGGGCTCCGACCCGCTCCACCCGCAGGTCACCCTCGGGGGTGTGGGTGGACTCCACGAACCTGGCCTTGGCCGACTCGGTCTGCCTCCGCGCGATCTCGCGCGGCCGGGCCCGGACCGCCAGCTCGTCGATGGTGCTGGCCAGATGGTCGCGCGTCAGCGCGATCTGGGCCTCGATCTGGTCCGGTGACAGCGCGGCTGGTGCCGTGGTGGCCGACGTGCTGGTGGCCGGCGGCGATGCGTCCGGTGAGGGGCTGGTCTGCTTGGCCATGACGGTGGCTCCTTGTGCTCTGAGGTCTCTACAGGGACCATAACGCAGACTGGGATCACACATCAGGGCGAGCGAGCCCGTTGCACCAACCGGAAGGCTCCACATGCCCCGCCTCGAAACCGGCCAGCCGGCCCCGGCATTCACTCTCACCGACCACGCCGGCAGATCGGTGTCGCTGAGCGACTTCAGCGGCCGCCACCTGATCATCTTCTTCTACCCCGCGGCGATGACCCCCGGATGCACCAAGGAGGCGTGCGACTTCCGCGACTCGCTGGTCCGGCTGCAGCAGGCCGGGTATGACGTGGTCGGCATCAGCCCCGACAAGCCCGAGAAGCTGGCCGCGTTCGTGGAGAAGGAGTCGCTGACCTACTCCCTCCTGTCGGACCCCGACCGGGCTGTTCTGGAGGCCTACGGGGCATATGGCGAGAAGTCGCTCTATGGCAAGAAGGTCATTGGCGTCATCCGTTCCACCATCGTCGTCGGCCCGGACGGCACCGTCGCCCTGCCGAAGTACAACATCAAGGCCACCGGTCACGTCGCCTCCCTGAGCAAAGCCCTCGGGCTTGGCTGAGGCCGGGACGGACCGACCCTATGATGTCCGTTGAGCGGCCGTAGCCCAATTGGCAGGAGGCACAGGTTTTAGGTACCTGACAGTGTGAGTTCGAATCTCATCGGCCGCACCATAAAGTTGACGTATGGCAACGAACAGCTACGAGCCCGGCGGCGATCTCGTGCTCGCACCGGGCCCGGGCTTTCGCTCCGGTTTCGCTGTCCCGGCCGCCGAGCTGGTCGAACGGTTCTCCCGCTCGTCCGGGCCTGGCGGCCAGGGCGTCAACACCACCGACAGCCGGGTCGAGCTGCGCTGGAGGGTACTCGGATCGCCTGCAGTGGCAAGGCTTTCGGAGACCCAGCGTCTGCGCGTGGAGTCAGCGCTGACGGACCGTCTCGTCTCCGGCGAGCTCATCATCTTCGCCGCGGAGCACCGGTCCCAGCGACAGAACCGCGTCGCCGCACGCAACAAGCTGGCCGAGGCGCTGAGGCAGGCCCTGCTGCCACCTCCCCCGCCGCGCCGGGCCACCCGGCCGACCCGGGGCTCGCAACGACGCCGGCTGGAAGCCAAGAAGCAGCGTGGCTCCACCAAGTCCGGCCGGGGCCAGGTCCGCGACCACGACGCATAGGCAACGGGCTGATCTGGTCCCGGCTCGTGGTCAGGCTACGAGCCGGGGTCAGCGTGGGCTACCAGGGTGTACGTCGGGTTGGCGATCGCGAGGTGCCCCTTGTACTCGCCTATACGGCCCTCTGCGCGCAGTTGCACCCCGGGCTCAATACCGGTGATCGATCGTCGGCCGTAGAAGATGAGCGTCACTCCACCGGTGTCATCGACCAGCTCGCAGCGCAGCGCAGGACTGCCCGAGATGGGAGAGACCTCAACGGAGCGGATGCGACCTTCGACGACTGCTATCTGACGGTGCGTGGCGTTTCGGATGGCCACTCGCTGGCCCCGGTCCCAGGTGTCGGCCGGAGGTGCCGCGATCGTGGCCGGCCCCGCACCCTCTCGTCCGGGCGAGTCGTCCCCCCTTCCCGCTCCCCGCCCGGGGCCGCGTCCGGACCCGAGACGTCGCAACGGTCTCATGGGGTTGCGGGCGTCGTAGGGGACGATGGTGGCCGCAGCGCCGGGCACGGTCGAGACGGCCGCGGCGATGTCATCCGCGGTCCGGTCGTGCAGCAGGCGGCCGATGAACGCGCCGTAGGAGCGCCGGGGCAGCACCAGGGTGACCTGGGTGGAGGCACCATCGGCCATCAGCCGCTCGGTGAGCTCGAGGGCGGCCCGCGGCAACCGGCGGTCCGGGCAGTCCACGAGCTCCAGGGACAGGTCGAGGCCGGGCTGGGCA
>DASVKO010000315.1:0-4066 GCA_036385355.1 Dermatophilaceae bacterium | reverse complement strand
AGCACGTGCCGGTACGGCTGGCCGGTCGCCCGGGTCATCCCGAGCTCGCAGGTTCGGTTGCACGAGGCGTGCGCGGTGGCGCCCAGGGCCGCGACGTCGGCAGCCTCCGCCCGGGTGGCCGACTCGGTCAGCTCCGGATGCAGCATGCCGCGGTCACCGGCAAAGGCGCAGCAACCGGCATTCTCCGCGACGTGTACCCGATCAGCCACGGCCTCGGCGACCGTCGTCAGGGTCTGGTTCAGGCCGAGCCGGGTGGACGAGCACGTGGGGTGCAGGGCCAGGGACTCGATCCTGGCGTGGTCGGGCAACGTCGGCAGGATGTGCCGGAGGGCGAACTCGACGGAGTCGATGATCGTCATCGGGGTGTCGGCGGTGTCCGTCTCGATCGTCTGTCGCAGACCCTCGGTGCATGACGAGGCGTCGCACACGATGGGCAGCCGGCCGTTGCGGGTCGCCACTCGCAGCGCGGCCAGAGTCTTGTGCTGCATGGTCTTCTGACCGGCCACCAGGCCTTTGGAGGCCCAGGGCGTGCCGCAGCACAGCCCGTCGATGCCTTGCGGCACCAGCACAGTGATGTCCGCGCGTTCGCAGAGCAGCTCGAAGCTCTTCTGGATGCCCGGCGAGTCGTCGACCGCCGGACCGAACATCGTCCCGACGCAGGCCGGGAAGTAGACCGCCTGCGGCTCGCCGGCCGGCGCTGGGCGCTTGCGGGCGCTGCCGCCGCCGGGGAGCTCGGCCGAGTAGAGAGGAACGGTATCGGCCCCGAGCACCTTGCGTCCGAGCTTGTTCGGGGCGAGCACGGCGCCGATCGGGACCTTGCGGACCCCGTCCAGGGCCTTGCCCGCGCCCCGGGTGACGGTGCTCCAGTGCTTGGCGGCACCACCCCAGGCGGCGTTCACGGCCGCGCCCGCCTCGGCGCGGCGGAACCGCTTGACCAGTGTCGCGGTGTTGATGTTGACCGGGCAGGCCGTCTGGCAGAGGCCGTCGACGGCACAGGTCTGGACGGCGCCGTAGTTCCAGTCCTTCTCGAGCTCGGCCGCCAGGGCATGGTCACTGTCGAGCCTGGCCTGTTCGATAGCCCGCAGGGTGACGATCCGCTGGCGCGGGGTCAGGGTGATGTCGCGGCTGGGACAGACCGGCTCGCAGTACCCGCAGGACACGCATCGATCCACCTCTTCGGCGACCGGTGGCGCCGACTTGATGTGACGCAGGTGGGCCTTCGGGTCGTCATCCATGAGCACGCGGGGGTTGAGCATGCCCGCGGGGTCGAACAGCATCTTGATCTGACGCATCACGTCATAGAGCTCGTCGCCATACTGCCGGCGCACGAAGGGGGCCATCACGCGGCCGGTTCCGTGCTCGGCCTTCAGCGAGCCGCCCTCGCCCAGGACGACGTCCACCATGTCCTCGGTGAAGGCCGCGTAGCGGTCCAGCTCCTCCTTGGCCCTGAAGCCGTCGGTGAGCATGAAGTGGATGTTGCCGTCCTTGGCGTGGCCGAAGATGACGCTGTTGCGGTAGCTGTACTTGTCGAAGAGCTTGATGAGCTCGATGCACGTGTGACCCAGTGCCGGCACCGGCACGACGACGTCCTCCAGCAACGCCGTGGTGCCCTGGGCGCGGGCCCCGGCAACCGCGGTGTACAGCCCCTTGCGCAGGTGCCAGAGCTGGGCGCGGGCCGCGGCGTCCGCGCTGAAGGCCGCAGGCGCGCTGAGTGGAAGGCGGCCGACCAGGTCGACGCCGAGGTGCTGCAGGTCGGCAAGCCGCTCCGCGCTGTCCGCGTGGTACTCGACCAGCAGGGCCGCGTGGTCCCGGACCGAGAGGTCGAGGATGACCGGGGGAGTGCCCGGCAGGGCCTGGCCCACCTTCAGGGACAGGGCGTCCATCAGCTCAAGGGTGGCCGCACCGGTCTCTACGAGGGCGGGAAGCGCGGTGTTGGCGGCCTCGAGGTCGTCGAAGATCAGCAGCCCGGTCGTCACGTGGTTGAGCCTGGGAATCGTCCGGAACACGGCCTCGGCCACGAAGCCCAGGGTCCCCTCGCTGCCCACGATCAGGTGAGCCAGGATCTCTGCGGGCCGGTCGTAGTCCAGCAGGGCGTTGACGCCGTAGCCCATGGTGTTCTTCATCGAGAACTGGTGCTGGATGGTCGCCACCGAGGCGGTGTTGTCGCGCACCCGGCGGGACAGTCGCAGCAGTCCCTCGAACAGGTCTGGTTCCAAGGTCCGGAGCCGTTCGTCGGCATCCAGCGCGCCAGTGTCGATGACCGTGCCACTGGGCAGCACGACCGTCAGGGACTCCAGGGTCTTGTACGTGTTGTCCACGGTGCCGCAGGCCATGCCCGAGGAGTTGTTCGCCACCACCCCGCCGATGGTGCAGGCGCCCTCGCTTGCCGGGTCAGGCCCGAACTTGCGGCCGTAGGGGGCGAGCCGGGCGTTCAGCGCCCGGACGGTGACGCCCGGCTGGACCCGGACGTGGGTGCCGCCGCCGAGCACCTCGATCTCCTTGAAGTTGCGGCGGACGTCGACCATGACCCCGTCGGTGATCGCCTGGCCACTGAGGCTGGTGCCACCCGAGCGGAAGGTGAGCGGCACCCCCTGGCTGGCGCTGGCGCGAAGCAGCCTGCCCACCTCGGCGGCGTCGCCGGCGAATACCAGGGCTTGCGGGATCAACAGGAAGTGCGAGGCGTCGTGAGCCCCGGCGTGCAGGTCCAGGGCACGGGTCCTGACCTGCCCGGGGTCCGCCACCGCTGCGCGCAGTGCGTTGATGACGGAGCCGTCGGGTCCTGTCATGGTCTGCGTCCGATCCTGAACAGTGGTGCGGGACTGGGCGGAGGAGATCGTCATCAGGGGACCATCCAGCCGAGGACGGAGGTGGACTGCAGGAAGATGAAGCCGGCCAGGAGTGCCAGGAGGGCGAGGCTGGGCCAGAGCATCTTTCGGAAGAGGATGTTCTCTCCGCCGGCGAGGCTGGCTGCGGCGGCGGCGACAGCGAGGTTCTGCAGGGAGACCATCTTGCCCAGGGCTCCGGAGGTGGAGTTGGAGACCGTCATCAGTACCGGGGACAGGCCGCTCTGGTGGGCGGCGCTGACCTGGAGCTGTCCGAAGAGGGCGTTGGAGGAGGTGTCCGAGCCGGTCAGTGCGGTGCCGATCCAGCCGATGACCGGAGAGAGTACGGCGAACAGCCCGCCGGTCGCGGCCAGGGCCACACCCAGGGTCGTGGTCTGGCCGGAGAGGTTCATCACGTAGGCCAGGGCCAGCATCAGGCAGACCGTCACGATGGTCCAGCGCAGCGCGTAGACGCCTTCCTTGTAGATCCGTGCGCCCTTGGCGACGCTGACCTTGTACAGGGCCATCGTGGCGAGCCCGGAGATGAACAGCATGGTGCCGATGCCCTTGATGTGGTCGAAGGTGAACTTCATCGCCGACGGGGCCTTGCCCCCGGCGGTCTGGACGTCCAGACCGGGCCAGACCTTGATCACGTAGCTGCCGTTGGCGCTCAGCCCCTCCTTGACCGAGGGGATCTGGGCGATGGAGAAGACCGCGATGATGATCAGGTACGGGGCGGTGGCCATCAGGATGTGCCCACCTGAGGGGCGGGTGTTGTCCTCTGCTGCCGGGCCGGCAGTGCCGTCAGTGGAGTGCGCGCCGCGGGCGGTCGCGGCGCCGGCAACGGCCTCGGTCACCGACCTGCTGGCCGAGTAGCGGGCCGTACCCGCTGCTGTGCCTGCGACTGCGCCGGCGAGGACCGGTGTCTGTGCCTGCACCTGTTCGTCGGGCTCCGAGCCGATGGTCTGGGACGGCTGCCAGAACGCCAGCATGCCCATCACCGCAGCCACGGTCGCGACCGCGGCAATCACGTCTGTCAACGCGAACGCCATGTAGTTGGACGCGGCGAACTGCGAGAGGGAGAAGACGAACCCGGCGACCAGGGCCACCGGCCAGGTCTGCTTCAGGCCCCGGCGGCCATCGACGATATAGACCAGCACCAGCGGCACGACCAGGGCGATGAGTCCCTGCCGGCCGGCCATCTTGGCCAGCGTGTCCTGGCTCAGCCCGGTGACCCCGGCCAG
>DASVKO010000314.1:0-6593 GCA_036385355.1 Dermatophilaceae bacterium | reverse complement strand
TGGTCGGGGCGACAGGACTCGAACCCGCTGGCGGAAGCCGGGTGAACCTGCGTTTCACATGGACTACCCACTGATCGCTCACGGCGAGCGCGACTACCTGATCCACAACGGCACATATCCCTGGGACCACTGGTCCGGCATCCTGCTGCTCGCCGAGTTGGGCGGCCGAGTCGCCTTCCTCGACGGGGAACCGTTCACCTCGTGCCGCCCCAAGTCGAAGCGACGCAAGAAACGGCTCCTTGTTACCCGGCGTGCTCCTGCCCCCAGTCGAAGGCGAAGTCCGCGACTTGTTCCCAACCCTCCTGGTTGCAGATGAAGTGCGAGCGGTGGTTGAACGCCTTGAAGTCCACAATGCCTTTGCCCGTGTAAGCCTTCACGTTCTTTTCGATCAGTGGCTGAGGAACAAGGTGGTCAGTGTCGCCTGCGATGACCATCAGCGGCGCATGCTCCTGCGCGAAATCGATGTGGCCCTGCTTGGTCAGCGTGCTGCGTGGAACGTTGCGGCTCTCCGGCACGACGTATCTGTCGAACGCGGTGTTGCTGTCGACGACGCTCATCGTGTTGCAGAACGTGTACTGAAAACGCTCGGGTGTCATAATCACTGGCTTGTTGCCTGCGAACGGATTGGTGTGCGGAAAGTTCGCTTTGAAGAAACTCCGATCGAGGGTGAGGATGCCCTGCGGCGGAGCCGGACTGATGGCTACCCCGACCGATCCAAAACCCTCATTGATGAGCTTCTGCACGACCAAGCCACCGATCGAATGGCCGATCAGGATTGGCGGCGTTGTCAGACCTTTGACGATCTCCTTGAGGTGGTCGACGACTGCACCGAAGGTGAGCATGCCGAGGCCTTCAGGAATGTTCGCCCGCAACTCAGCAGGCCTTCCGTCATGGAGAGGCCAAGACGGTGCGCTCGACTGGTAGCCTCGCGCCTTCGCCCGCTCAACCCAGGGATCCCACCTCACCCCGTTCATGTACATCCCGTGCACGAAGACGATGGCAGGTTGTGCGCTCATGAAGGTCTCCTCAGGGTGGCGGTAGAGCGGGTCTTCGACTTTGCGGGTGATGCGGGTGGTCACGCTGAGGCTGGGTCGTATCAGAGTCTGGAACTGACACGCCATCTCCACGAGCACCCTCGACAGGATCGCCCTCGCTCACTGCAGCTCGAGCGGACGTTCTGTGGTCGGCGTTGCAGGAGGGTCGGCTGTGGCGCTGGGTCACCGCGGTCTACCTGCAGCCGGGGGTTGCCGAGGCGATCGCAGCTCTGGCTCCGCTCATCGCCATCCCGTCCGCCCGATGGATCGAGGGATACCGACCGCCGGCCAGGTACGCCATCGGCGTCGTGATCGCTTGCTGGGGTTGGCCGGGTTGGCGTTGTCCTGAGGGGTCTCGGTCATCACGACCCTCCTGCCCAACCGCGCGGCGGAGCCAGTTACGACGATCTGCGACAGACCCATCCGCGGGATGGACACCGTCACCGTCTACACAACGCGCCAGCGGGGGTGACGGGCCGGAACCACCAGTACCGGCATGGTCGCGAACTCCAGAACGTGCTGAGTCGTGTTCCCAAGATGCTCCAGTACGTGTCCGGGGGGCCCGACTCGAGCCATCAGGATCAGATCGGCTTCGCAGGTCAGGGCCTCGTCGAGGATCTCGGCGGCCACGCTGCCGAACCGCTTCACGGTCATCACATCCACGCCGGCCTTCTTCCCCAGCGCGGTCACGTGCTGGAGCGCTGCCTGCGCCGACAGATCTCTGTCGCGGGTCAGCTTCGGGGATCCGCCGAGGGTGGCGGGCGCCGTCTCCGCGACCACAGACACCGCACGTAACCGGGCCGAGAGGCGGCGGGCCAGAGCGACGGCCACCTCCGCGGCGTGGAACGCCTCCGGCGAGTCATTGACCGCGAGCAGGATGAGATCGGTCATGGCGACGCCGCTCTCCCACGTGGGCTGCCGGCCCGGCCGGCGGCCCACGATCCGGCGACGGCGTCCGCAGCCCAGCGCAGCCGCAGGTTCTCCTGGAGCTCCTGCTCCTGGAGCTGGCGTCGGATGGTGTCCAGCTCGCTCTCGAGGCGAGGGATCCAGCGTCTCTGCACGGCCCGCAACCGGGTCCGGGTGGCGTGGAGGTCTGCGGCCACCAGGCGTACTGCGCGCTCCGCAGCGGCCTGACGAACAGCGGCGGCCAGCGCTGTCTTTGCGGCCGTCGCCGCGTAGGTCAGTGCGGAGCTTGCTCCGGCAGGGGCCGCCGCCGGGGTCTCGCAGTGCGCATCCTCGGGGTAGGTCACTCCCATCGCGCCGCCCCATTCCACCCGTACTTCCGCTGGTGTCAGCGGTGCGGCCGATGCGATCAGCTCGCGCCCGTCCAGCGCGGCGGCACGTGCCAGCCAGGACTCCGCGTCGCGAGCCGCAGCCAGCCACGCCTGTTCGGTGCGGGCGGCCTTGAGGTGAAGCCGCTCCAGCTCATCGGTGAGGATGCGCTGCTTGCGGTCCAACAGCTCGGCGCCATGTCGAGCCGTCAGCAGGCGCCGCTCGACCCGCAGCTTTCCGGCGCGCCCGGTGGTGTTCACGGCCCGCTCCTCGGAAGCGGCAGGTAACGGTCGAGCAGCTCGGTGGACACCATGGTCAGCTCACGTCGTGGCAGGGTGCCCAGGGCGGACCACGCCCGGCCGAGCGTCTCCTCCAAGGAGCGGAACTCGCTGGTTCCCTGGCTGAGCACTTCCTGTTCGAGGTGGCTCCGGAAGGCTACGTACAGACGATCGGTCTCGCTGAGCGAGTCAGCCCCCACCAGCTCGGAGAGCTCCGCTGCCTGCCGGGCCCTGGCCATCGCCGAGAGGGCCTGGGCGGCCACATCCAGGTGGTCCTCCCTCGTACGACCGGCCCCGGCGCCACTGCGCATCAGCCGGGAGAGCGACGACAAGACGTCGACCGGGGGGTAGACGCCGCGCGCCTCGACCTCCGCGGAGAGCACGATCTGGCCCTCGGTGATGTAGCCGGTGAGGTCTGGCACCGGATGGGTGATGTCGCCACCTGGCATGGTCAGTACCGGGACTATGGTCACCGAACCCTCGTGCCCCCGAATCCGGCCGCAGCGCTCGTACAGGCTGGCGAGGTCGCTGTAGAGGTAGCCCGGGTAGCCACGGCGGGCTGGGATCTCACGGCGGGCGGCCGACACTTCGCGCAACGCCTCCGCGTAGCTGGTCATGTCCGACATGATCACGAGCACGTCGTCGCCCTCGGTGTAGGCCAGGTGCTCGGCGACGGTCAAGGCGATCTTGGGAGTGAGCAGCCGTTCGATCACCGGGTCGTCTGCCGCGTTGAGCAGCAGCACCAGCTCACCTGCTGCCGATCGCTCCTCCAGCCGGTCGCGTACGTAGTAGATGTCCGCGTGGGTCAGGCCCATCGCCGCGAACACCACCCGGAAGGGGCGGCCTCTGGATGTGGCCTGGGCAGCGATCTGAGTCGCCAGGGTCAGGTGCGGCATTCCCGGCAGGGAGAAGATGGGCAGCTTCTGCCCTCGCACCAGCGTGTTGAGCGCGTCGATGACGGAGATCCCGGTGATCACCGGCTCGGCCGGCGGTTCCCGATGGACGGGGTTGAGCGGCCACCCGTGCAGCGGCATCGTCGTGTCGCCGGTCACCGGCGGCCCGCCGTCCAACGGCTCACCGCGACCGTTGCACGTACGGCCCAGCCAGTTGGTCCCGACCGGAATCTCAAGGGGTTGTCCCGCGAATCGCACCTGGACCCCACCGGCGTACATCGCGTCGGTGCCTTCCAGTACCTGCAGCGTCACCAGGTCGTGGTCGACCTCCAGCACCAGCCCGTGCCGCTCGTCGGTAAGCCCGCCCGGGCCCTCCACATCGACGGTGGCGTACTCGTCCCACCCCACCCGGGCCACGTCACCGAGTACGAGCAGCGGGCCGCGCAGCTCACGGACGTCGCTGTGGGAGATGTGGGTGAAGGGCTGGCTCATGGCAGTTGCTCCAGCTGCTTCAGGAACTCGACTCGCCGGGACTCCACGCCGTCGGCGTCGCTGGGACCCAGCTCCTCGCGGGCGCGAAGCACCAGCCCGAAGTCAAGGTCCTCGATGGTCGTCGCCGCGACTCCGCCTGCCACCAGACGCTGGCAGGCGTCCACGACGTCCAGGACCATGTCGAGCAGAGCGCACGCCTTGTCTTCCGTGCAGAAGCTGTCGTTGGTGCTCAGCGCGTTCTGCAGGAGGACCCCGTCCCGCAGCAGCCGTCCACCGAGAAGCACCATCCGCTCGTGCCCCGGCAGTGTCGACTGACCGATGATCTCCGCAAGCGAGCTGAGGCGGTCGGCCTCGGCCAACAGCTCCGTCGCCCTGCTTCGCCGCCGGGCCCAGTTCGGGTCACCCCGCTCGGCGAACCAACGGCCCAGCTCGTCGACGTCGCGGGCGAACGAACCTGTCCAGCTCACTGCCGGATAGTGCCGGGAGTAGGCCAGATCGCGATCGAGCAGCCACAGAGCGCGTACGAAGCGCAGGGTGTCGGTCGTCACGGGTTCGGTCATGTCGCCGCCGGGAGGAGATATCGCCCCGATCACTGTCACCGAGCCGGTACCGCCACCAAGGGTGGTGACGCGGCCGGCTCTCTCGTAGAACGCAGCCAGAGCCGAGGCGAGGTGGGCCGGGTAGCCCTCCTCGGCCGGCAGGTCCCCGTTGCGGTTGGCGAACTCACGCAGGGCCTCTGCCCAGCGCGAGGTGGAGTCTGCGATGAGGACCACGTTGTAGCCCATGTCTCTGTAGAACTCGGCCACCGTGATCCCGGTGTAGATGCTTGACTCGCGGGCCATCATCGGCATGTTCGACGTGTTCGCGATGATCACGGTCCGGTCGATCAGGTTCCCGCCGGCCCTCCTGTCGGCGAGCGTCGACAGGTCATCCAGCACGTCGGCCATCTCGTTGCCCCGCTCGCCGCAGCCGACGTAGACGATGACATCGGCATCGCTCCACTTGGCGACCTGCTGCAGCAGCATGGTCTTGCCGGTCCCGAAGCCGCCCGGTACGGCGGCGGCCGCGCCTCGGGCCACGGGATACAGCAGGTCCATCACGCGCTGTCCGGTGTGCAGCGGGACGGCCTCGGTCAGCCTCTCCCGGAAGGGGCGAGGTCGCCGGATCGGCCAGCTCTCCGCCAGTCGCACCTGGTGGTCGCCCACGCGTGCCACCACGTCCAGAGCGTGCACCGTACCCTGCGGCGACACCCACGTCAGGTCGCCGGCAACACCCCACGGGACCAGGACTCGATGCTCTACCGAACCGGCGTTCGGCACCGTCCCGATCACCGAACCCGGCGCGACCGTGGAACCGCGGTCCGCGCTCGGGATGAACGTCCATTCGCGGTCGAGGATGGCAGGGTCCTGAGTCACGGGTGGCCGGTCTCGGGTCAGCCACAGCGGCGCCGACGACAGCGGGCGCATCAGGCCATCGAAGACGTTGCCGAGCAGTCCGGGTCCCAGCAGCCCGGACAGCGGTTCGCCGGTCGGCTGCACGGGAGCGCCGACCTCCAAGCCGCCGGTGTACTCATAAGCCTGCAGTGTCACCCGATCACCGCTGATCGCCACGGTTTCGGCGCTAATCCGCTGGGGGCCAACCGTCATCACCTCCAGCATGGACGCACCGGGGGCGCCCGCCACCTCGACCAGCGGACCGCTGACGCGGATCACCGAGCCCTGTTCCCGAGCAGCTACCGCGTCCATAGTCGGCTCACCTCCGGGCTCATCGAATCCAGCGTTCGGGCTGCCAACGTCGGCAGGCTCAGGTCGAGCCTGCGGGAGCCAGCGTGTGCGACCACGCCACCGGCTGGATCCTCGGTCACGGTCGCCTCGGCGCCGAGCACGGCTCGGCACTGTTCGGTGAGTACGGCCAGCAACGCCGGGTAGCCGGATTCGCGCCGCACGGCGGTGGCAGCTTCACGAACCTGCTCCTGCAGCTCGCGGCGGAGGGCGCTCTGCTGAGCCAGAATGGTCTCCTGGGCCTGTCGGCGTACCCGGGCTGAGCGAAGAGCGGCGTCCGACCGGGCCGAGGCCTCGCCTTGGGACACTGCCGCGGAGATGATCCGAGCCGCATCGTCACCGGCTGCCGCCGCGACCGCCTTCGCCTGTTCGGTGGCGTCCTGCCTGAGCTGGTCGGCCCGGGTCTCCGCCGCGGTGCGCAGCGCCTCGCGGACGGGGGTCAGCGCCTGCTCCGAACCTTTCGGGAGGCCGATCATGACGGCAACACCACGGTCATCGGCACTCCCGGTTCGGCCAAAGCGTTCCCGAGAGCCGCAGCAGCTCTGGGTGTCAGGAGAACGACCAACGTGTCCTCGGTCAGCGACTGCCACGCGGTACGCACGTCGTCGTCGGTCTCTGCGGCCAGCACGCCGACACCGGCCAGGCGGTAGCCCTCCAGCCGGGACAGCTCTCCGAGCCCAGCGACCTGAGGCATGGTGTGCCCGCCTCAGGCCTTGCCGATCAGGATGATCGAGATGATGAGCCCGTAGATGGCGATGCCCTCAGCCAACCCGACGACCACCATCGCCCGTCCGAACATCTCGGGCCGCTCGCTCATGGCCGCGAGCGCCGCCGCCCCGGTGT
>DASVKO010000313.1:0-4754 GCA_036385355.1 Dermatophilaceae bacterium | reverse complement strand
AGGGTGTTGTCGGCGTTGTTCTGGCTCATCAGCATCGCGGCCTTGCCCTTGGCGAAGTCACCGGGCGCCTCTGGACCGTTCTTGTACTGGACGTTGGACGGGTTGACGACCTTGTCCTTGCCGAGGAGGTCGACGTACTGCTTGACCCCGGCAACCATGCCCGGTGACGTGAAGGTCGGCTTACCGGCTGCGTCGAAGGGCTGCCCACCGTTCTGACGGCCGAAGATCCAGGCGAAGTGCACGCTCTCGGTGTAGCTGCCGCCCTCAATGACCATGCCGTACTGCTTCTTGGCCGGATCCGTCAGCTTCTTGGCGTCGGCCTGCAGCTCCTGCCACGTTGCCGGCGGCTTCAGGCCGGCGTCGGCGAACATCTTCTTGTTGTAGTACAGGCCGTAGACCAGCCCGTAGAGCGGCACAGAGGTCACCGGCTTGCCGGCTGCCCCACCGGTCGCGAACGAGGCCGGGACGAACTTGTCCTGGCCTCCGATGGCCGTCAGCGCCTTGGCATCGAACGGCATGAACGCCCCGGTGGCCTGCAACGAGGCGGCCCAGGTGTTGCCGATGTTGAGCACGTCAGGCCCCTGGCCGCTGGTCGTCGCACCGAGGATCTTGTTGAGCAGGTCCGGCCACCCGATGACCTGGAGATTCACCTTGACGCCTGTCTGCTGCTCGAACTTCTTGAGCTCGGGGGTCAGCACCGCCTTGTCGTTCTCCAGGCTGGTCCCCTGGTTGCTGGCCCAGTAGGTCAGCGTCTTACCCCCCGCCGAGCTGTCCGATGTGCTGGTACCTCCACCCGAGCACGCAGCAGTGGCGGAGACCGCGAGGACCGTGACGATGGTGCTGATCAGACGAGCCTTCATATCGAGTTCCCTGGGTTCGTGAGGGGTGCTGGCTGGCCGACGGTTCACATCGACCCTGTTACGCGTCATTAAACACTTACCCGGTTCAGTTGTCGACAGTGCGTTACCGAAATGAAACCAAGCGGGGGAACTCGCCCCCGCATTTCGCCCGGCACCGGGGCCGGACGCCAGCGCAGAGGGACCAACCGATGAGTCACCACCGGACGAACAGCTCACGGATGGTCCGGCGAAGGGCGGACGCCGACCGGTCAGGCCGGCGGAGCCGTGGTCTCGCGAACGCGCAGGGTCGAGGCCGGAACCTGGATCCGGCCCCGGTCGCGGCCGTCGACGAGGTCAAGCAGCACCGACGCGGCCAGCGCCCCGTACGCCGGGGTGTCTCGCCAGAGCGCGGTCACCGCAGGGTGGACGAGGGTGGTCAGATAGGAGTCGTCCCAGCTCACCACCGACAGCCGGGCCGGCACCGGCACCCCCCGTGCGGCCGCCACGCCCAGCCCCGCCAGGGCCATGACGTCACTGGCGTACACGATCGCCGTGGGTGGGTCCGGCCGGTCGAGCAACCGCTGGGTCACGTCAGCCGCCTGGGGTCCGGTGTACGCGGCCTCAAGGGTCTCGACGGTGGCGCCGAGGGTGTTGCCCGCCCGCCGGACGCCGCGCCGCCGCGCCCGCTCGTGAACGAAGCGCGCCGGACCGCTGACATGGGCAATTCGCTGGTGGCCCAGGCCGACCAGGTGCTCCATCACCAGAAACGCGTCGGCCGCGTGGTCGGTCCACAGGCAGGGCAGGACGCTGCCCTTGATCGGCCCCCCGCACAGCACCGCCGGCAGGCCGAGCTGTTCGACCGCCGGCACCCGCACGTCGTGGTGGCGTTCGTCCACGAGGATCACGCCGTCGACCCGGCGCTCCCCCCACCAGCGCTCATAGGTCTTGGTCTCCACCTCGGGATGCTCACCGATGATCCGTAGCAACAGGCTCGAACCACGTTCGGTCAGGACCTGCTCGATCCCCGAGAGGAAGTGAATGAAGAACGTCTCGATGGTCAGCAGGTCCGTTGGCCGGGCGAGCACGAGCCCGACCACGCCGGTCTCTGCTCCGGACAGGGCGCGTGCGCTGCTGCTCGGGTACCAGCCGAGCTCCTTCGCCAGCGCCAGCACGCGCATTCGCGTCTCCGAGCTCACCCCCGGCTGCCCGTTGAGCGCATAGGAGACGGCCGCTTTGGAGATGCCCAGCTTTCGCGCCATGTCGCCCATCGTGGCCCGGGGGGTCGGACCAGCGAGTGAAGGACCCAGTGCCATCACCGCCCCCTCCACCCTCGTCGCCGGCACCGCTGCACCACTGCGTCGCCGTGTTCCTCTCGCAGCTGGCCTCATTCTACTGAACCGGACAAGTAATGGCGTACCGAAACCCGTTAACCAGGCCGGACATTCACCCGCAGCAATGGTCTTGTGTCGTGACGCCTCTGTTAGGTATACCTAAGAAATCGCGGTCAGTGGCGACCGCCGACTGGCCTTATCGCCATCAGGGGAGAACGACATGCAGGACGTGAGCGAGCCGGCGGTGCACAGCGCTGTCCGGCTGATCTTCGAGTACGACGCAGAGGGGGTTCGTCTGGTCCTCCAGCAGCCCGTGGACGTTGCGGTCACCGGCTTCGACGTCCACCCGGACGTCCGGCCCGGGCACTATGTGGAGACCCGGGACGCAGCCGGCGCGGCGCTGAGCCGGGTCCCGGTCCATTCAGCCTTCACCGGCAGCAGCGAGGTCTTCCCCGAGGACCACGCCGAGCCGATCACCCGGGTCGACACCTCCGGTCAGCCGGGAGCTTTCACGGTCGTGGTGCCCGCCCCCGAGGCTGCGGCCCGGATCGCCGTCGTGCGCATTGCGCAGCCAGCCCCGGGCGCCCCGAGGCCGGGAGCCGAGCTGCTGAGTCCCGCGCCGGCCGAGCCTGAGGTCACGGACCTCGCCAGCTTCCCGATCGAGCGAGCGAAGTGAGGGACCGGCGATGACGACTGCAGATGGTTCCGTCATCGGAACAACCCAGATCTTCGGTTCTGCCCCCCTCAACCGGGCGTTCAACGTGGTGCTCCTGGCGGACGGCTTCACCACCGCCCAGCAGCCGGCCTTCGATACCGCTTGCGCGACGTTCCTGACCGCCTTTCGCACCACCCCTCCCTACGACGAGCTCTCCCCCGCGATCAACGTCTTCAGGGTCAACGTCAGCTCTACGGACTCCGGCGCCGACGACCCGACCTCAGCCGGAGGGACCGGCGCGACGGCACGAACCTACTTCGACGCCACCTTCGGCGGCAACGGAATCCGGCGGCTGCTGATCTGCAACAACACCACGGCACTGACGGTGGCCGCCGCCCAGGTTCCGCAGTTCACGGTCGTCCTGGTGGTGGTCAACTCGACGGTGTACGGCGGCAGCGGCGGCTCCATCGGCACCTACTCACTGGCCGGTGGTGCGACCGAGATCGCGCTCCACGAGATGGGGCACACCGCCTACGGCCTGGCCGACGAGTACCCCTACTACGCCGGTGGAGCAGAGACCGGTCACGACCACCACCCCGCGACCGAGCCGACGGAGCCCAACGTCACCGTCAACTCCGTCCGGTCCACCCTGAAGTGGGGTTGGGCGGTCGCTTCCACGACGACCCTCCCGACGATGAGCAACCCCGACTGCAGCACCGTGGACAACCGGCCCAGCCCGGTCCCGGCCGGCACCGTCGGCCTGTTCGAGGGTGCGCACTACTACCACTGCGGCGCGTACCGGCCGGAGTACGACTGCAAGATGCGCAACCTCAGCGTGCCCTTCTGCCGGATCTGCCGCCAGGTCATCTGGAACCGCATCGAGCCGCTGTCGACCCTGCCGGCCCGGGACCGCACCCCGATCAGCGTGGTGGCCCGCTACCCCAAGCACCTCGACGTGTTCGCCGTCGCCGCCAACGGGCGCACCATGTCGGACTGGTGGGACGGAAACAGCGGTTGGGCCGGCTGGTTCCAGGTCTCCGGCGGAGTCGCCTCCCCCGGCGGGCACGGATCACCGGTCACCTCGATAGCGCGATACTCCGGGCACCTCGACCTGTTCGTCGTCGGCACCGACAACCGGGTCTACAGCTGCTGGTGGGACGTCTCGAGCGGCTGGTCCAACTGGTTCGCCCTGGGCGGTATCACCGCAGCCGCCGGCTCGACGGTCAACGTGGTCGCCCGCTACGCCGACCACCTCGACCTGTTCACAACGGCCTCCGACGGCAAGATCATGTCGACCTGGTGGGACGCCCGCTCGGGCTGGGCCGGATGGTTCCACGTCTCCGGCGGCGTCGCCGCGGCCGGCACCACGGTGACCGCGATCGCCCGCTACCCGTCCCATCTCGATCTGTTCACGGTCGGCACCGACAACCGGATCTACAGCTGCTGGTGGGATGACCGTTCGGGCTGGGCCGGCTGGTTCCAGCTGGGCGGCCTGGTCGCCCGACCCGACTCCACAGTCACCGTCGTCGCCCGGTACCCCGACCACCTCGACCTGTTCACCACGGCCTCCGACGGCAAGATCATGTCGACCTGGTGGGACGCCCGCTCGGGCTGGGCCGGATGGTTCCAGGTCTCCGGCGGAGTCGCCTCCCCCGGCGGGCACGGATCACCGGTCACCTCGATAGCGCGATACTCCGGCCACCTCGACCTGTTCGTCGTCGGCACCGACAACCGGGTCTACAGCTGCTGGTGGGACGTCTCTAGCGGCTGGTCCAACTGGTTCGCCCTGGGCGGTATCACCGCAGCCGCCGGCTCGACGGTCAACGTGGTCGCCCGCTACGCCGACCACCTCGACCTGTTCACCACGGCCTCCGACGGCAAGATCATGTCGACCTGGTGGGACGCCCGCTCGGGCTGGGCCGGATGGTT
>DASVKO010000312.1:0-1544 GCA_036385355.1 Dermatophilaceae bacterium | reverse complement strand
GTCCAGGTGTCGGGCCCGTCACTCGGGGGGAACCCGGGCCGCGGCTGAGGCCGGGACTCGATCCCGATCACAGACACCGGCCACCCGCCGAGGTGCGCGTCGAAGACCACGGAGGTCTCGGCTCCGGCCATTCCGGACCAGCGCTCGAGCACCCCGTGGTCCTGGTCGGCTACTGAGTGCATCAACGTGCGGATGTCGAACGGCTTCTTACGGTCGGGGTTGGTTGCCGAGGAGAAGATGTCACCGACGACGCGGAACTCGTTGTCCGTCACGTTGTGCGGATAGCTGCATACGTCGCGGTCCAGGGGGTCGCTGGTGGCGGCCCGTCGAGGCGCGTCTTCCCCCGGCACAACGTAGGTGTGGTCGTAGTGGGCGAGCAGTACGTCGCAGGCACCGGCCAGGTCGGGCGCCCAGTACTGCGCCTGGCCGTTTGGACCCATCACGCGGTCGTACCCGCCGATGCCGAAGTTGTCCTCGGCCGAGACTCCGCCTGAGAAGTCGAGCGAATGCTTGCCGGTCAGCACCATCGCACTGTCGGGAGTCATCACCAGGATTCCCTTGGTGTGCATCAGCATCGTTGCTTCGGCGTTCCAGTATGGCTGGGCTCCGACGTTGATCCCGGCCACGACGATGTTGATCTCTCCGCCACCCTGGGTGAAGGTCACAATGCGGCGTAGCGCCAGGGCCACCCAGTCCATGTTCTCGGTACCCGAGTCCATCGAGATCCGTGCGCCGGCCGACAGCGCGAACCACTCGACAGGTACGGAAAGCTGTTCGGCCAGGTCGAGGGCGGCGATGATTCTGGCACACTCGGCCTGCGCCACGGCACCCAACGCTCGGGTGGGGTCCCCTAGCAGAACGACCCGCGTGACCCCCTCGGGGTGGCGCACGGTCAGCGTCCGGGCCAGCCCCACGACGATTCCGGCTCGGTTGCCGCCCGGGGCGCGCTCCACCGGCACGAGCACTCCGTGATCGTCCAGGTCCTGCTCGACGAAGCTGCCGTACTCCCTGGCTATCAGGCTCACCAGCTCGTAGGGGTAGACGGTGCCGCGTCGACGGGAGCGCAGCACCTTCTGCGCGTAGTCGTCCAGCGGATGCAATCGCTCGGTCGGGGGGCCGGTCACTGCGGTGACGACGCCGGCGCCCGGCTGGTAGGAGAACCGGACGGCGGCGGAGTGCACTCGTCCGTCGCGGGCCGTGATCCGGCCCTGCACGAGCACCTCCTCGACCCCGGCGCCCCGGGTCAGCGGCGCCATGGTGGTCTGCAACGCGGTGAGCTCCTCAAGGGGTGCGTCGATGGCTGGCCAGATGTGCAGGAAGACGTGGTTCATGTCGAGCTTGAGACCCGCCGCGCCACGCGCTGCGCGCGCGCGCCGGATTCCCTCAAGGCAGCTGGCGACCGCGCGCTCAGCGTGGGGCAACGACGTCACGTGCCCGCCGGCATCTCGCACGACGGCCAGCTCGCGGATCTGCGCCAGCGCCACGAGCCGTTGGTCGGCCGGGTTGTCAGGTGCGATGCAGTGGTACAGAAGCACGTCCTCAGG
>DASVKO010000311.1:0-5852 GCA_036385355.1 Dermatophilaceae bacterium | reverse complement strand
CCGAAGTGCAGCTCAACCCGGGTGTGCGCGGCCTGCGCGTGGCGTACGACGTTGCTCAGCGCCTCCTGCGCCACCCGGTACACCGTGAGCTCGCACCTGCCAGAGAGCCGCGCCTGCTCTCCGTAGACCTGCAACCGGATCGAGATCGCGTGCCGGCCGCGAACCTCGGCCACCAGCTGACGCAGGGCTGCGACCACGCCGAGGTCATCCAGCACCGGCGGCCGCAGACCGTGGATCACAGTGCGCAGGGTGTCGACCACCTCCGTGGCCAGCTCGCCATCGCGCAGGACCAGCGGAGCCAGATCCGGTGGCAGCCTCGGGTCGTCGCTGAGGAGCTCGAGCATGCGCACGAGGTAGGTCAGAGTCTGCACCGGGTCGTCGTGCAGGTCCCGCGCCAGCCGGCGCCGCTCGTCCTCCTGGACGGTGACCAGGTGTGCAGCATAAGCATGCTGCTCGCGAGCGCGTCGTTCTTCCTCCGTCACGTCGACGAGGACAATCTGGACCAGCCGTTCGCCGGAGCCGACCTCGAGAGTGCGAGCCTTGGGGACGAACACGCGGCCGCCCACCGGCAGTCGCGGAACCCCCCCGTCCAGGATCGCCGTCAGCGGGGCGTGGACGAGGTCCGACAAGAGGCGCCCGGGCGCACCGGCGCCGAGCAGAGACGTGGCCGCCGCGTTGGCCTCGGTGACCACTCCCCCGGCGTCAGTGACGAGCACCGGCGCGTGCTGCTCATCGAAGAGGCCGCGGTAGCGCGTCTCGGCCAGCTCGCTGGCCCGCAGCGCCTCCTCAGCACGCAGCCGGGCCTGCCCCTCGCGCTCAACCCGCTGACCCACGATGATCGCGACCCCGTTGAGAATGGCCAGGTTCCCGAGCTCCTCCCAGGCGTTGGCTCTCGACACACCGTTGATCAGAAGCCAGTCGGGGAACATGAGCAGCGTCGCCCACAGCGCGGTCCCGACCGCCCCGCGAACGCCGAAGCTGAGAGCCGCATAGATGACCGGGATGAGCAACAGCGCCGTGATCGTCGAGCGTGGGATCTCGAACGGCAGCTGGAGACCGAGCGCGTCGAGCACGACCTCGTCCAGGAACGCCACGAACAGCACGCCCGCCTGGACAAGCCAGAAGCGGCCTGCGTGCAGCGGCAGGCGCAGCGAGAGCACCTCATGCGGCCGTGACTCACGGACCCCGGGCCGCAGGTCAGTGCTCATGGGCAACAGTCAGCAGGTTGGTCGAGATGGCGCGAACAACCGCCTCGGTGCGTGAGCCCACCCCGAGCTTGGCGTAGATGTTGTCGCAGTGCCGGTCCACGGTGCGCGTGCTGATACCCAGCCGGGCGGCAACCTCACGGTTCGTGAGGCCTTCGGCAAGCAAGCCCAGGACTGCGAGCTCACGCTCGGTCAGGTCGGCCACACCTCGCTCCTGCTGGCGCGATGAGCCCATCAACCTGGCGGTGAGGCCGGACTGGAGCACGCTGGTCCCACCTGCCACCGCCCGCACCGCGTGAACCAGCTCCTTGCCGGGGGCGGTCTTGCTCAGGTACCCCGCGGCTCCGGCTTCCAGCGCGCCGCGGACGTACTCGTCCTCGTCGTACGCACTGACCATCAGCACCCGGACGTCGGGATGGTCCCGGGCGAGCCGGCGGGTGACCTCGATGCCGTTCATCCCGGGCAGCCGTATGTCCATCAGGACGACATCAGGGCGAAGCTGGTTGACCAGCGCGAGCGCGATCTCGCCGGAGCTGGCGTCGCCGACCACCTCCAGGTCGGGATGCGCCTCAAGAATCTGGCGGGTGCCGTCACGATGCAGGGCATGGTCGTCCACGACCACCACTCGGATCACCGGCACCTGCATGGTGAACAGGCTACGCGCCGCCGTGGCAGACAATGGCGGAAATCACCCAGACGCCATACGCAGAACGGTCCTTGCCACCGGCCCTGCAGGTGGCTATTTTTCTATTGTTCTCAACGGCGTCGTCGTGACCCGTTCACCTCACGAAACAGGTAACTGTGATGAGTGCCTTAAGCATTGCTGCAGAGGGCCCCGGGAAATACATCCAATGGGGTGTCATCCAGATATCCGTCGCCAACGCGATCATTATCGGAGTGATGATTCTCCTCTTTATCCTCGCCCTGGTCGTGCCGTTCCCGGCCCATGACGAGCAGTCCGACGAAGAAAGGCACGGTCGATGACCGCCCGTACCGGCGAGCTGACCCCGGACACGACGGCAGACCCGAAGAACTGGACCAACCGGCTCCGTGGCCGGTTCGAAGGTCTCGTCCCGCCGGGCGAGGCTCTTCCGGCCAAGCAGCCGGTCTATGTCGCCTCGTGGATCTACGTCTTCGGCGTGCTGACCCTGACCGCCCTGGTGGTCGTCATCGCCTCGGGCTGCATCCTGGCGCTCGGAGGGACGACCTGGTGGCATGTCTCGTCCGTGGGCCACTACGTCAACTCCGTTCACCTGTGGAGCGTGGAGCTGTTCTTCGGCTTCATGGTGGTCCACCTGTGGGGCAAGTTCTGGATGGCCGCCTGGCGCGGCAAACGGGCCATGACCTGGATCACCGGCATCGTGCTGTTCCTCGTCTCGATCGGCACGTCCTTCACCGGCTTCCTGTCACAGTCCAACTTCAGCGCGCAGTGGATCGGCGCCGAGGGCAAGGACGGAATCAACTCCATCGGCGCCGGTGCGTTCTTCAACGTGCTCAACCCCGCGCAGATGCTGCTCTGGCACGTGGTGCTCCTGCCCCTGGGCGTGGGCCTGCTCACGCTGATGCACATCATCCTGGTCCGGCGCCATGGCGTCGTCCCTCCCCTCGACGCAGAACTGGAGGGCTGAGTCATGAGTCGCGACCGCACCCCGGACTCCCATGACTTCCCGACCCGGCGTTACGACCTGGTCAAGGAGTTCGTCATCGCCCTGGTCGTCGTCACGGTGCTCAGCCTCGGGCTGGCCGCGATCTTCTCCTCACCCGACGAGAAGGCGATCACCATGTCGGGGTGGGCGAAGGCCGACCCCGACAACCTCGTGACCACAGCGGCCTCAGAGCTGGCCGGCACCACCACCAGCGCGACGTATGGGGCGCCATACAACAGTGCCGCCGAAGGCCAGAAGCTCGGACCGATCCCTCTGCAGAAGCTGGGAGGCGTCCGGGTCCCCATCAACTCCGCAGACCTGGTCCTGGGCCCGCTCAGCAACGTCAGTGGTGACTCGAAGCTCAGTGCGGCACTGGCGGAGTGGAAAGCTGCGACTCCCGAACAGCAGGCGAAGTGGGCAACGGCCTACACCGACGCCATCGGCACGGCTGCAGCCGACGGCGAGCCGGCAACAGGAGCCGGCGGCGAGGTGGCGAAGGTCGCGACCAGTGGTGACTTCGGTCCGGCGCCTGCCCTGTCAGCCGCCTTGCTGGGGCTGGCCAAAGGGGGCGGGCTCGAAGGGGCACTAACCTCCTCGGGCAACTTCTACGGAGGCGACCAGACCAAGTCCATCCTGTTGCTCTCCGACGGGGCCTACCTCGAGGACCAGGCGGTCGCGCAGAACCTCGGCGGAGACCAGTGGGGCATGATGAACGAGGTGGGCAACGCCCCCGGGCAGCCCTGGATGTGGCTCTACACCTTCTGGTACCAGGTCAAGCCCTTCTCGACCTCGGACAATGCCGACGCGGAGGTCTGGGGCCTGATGATGCTCCTCACCCTCCTGCTGATGTTCGTGCCGTTCATCCCGGGTCTGCGTTCGATCCCGCGCTGGATTCCCATCCACCGCCTGGTCTGGCGCAACTACTACCGCAGGGCCGCCCAGCGCCCCTGAACCGTCAGGGCAGCCAGAGGCATCGACAGCGCAGCGGGTCAGAGGCACTCACGCCTCTGACCCGCTGTCCCTTTCCGGACGGCTGTCCGCCCCGTAAGGCTGTCCGCCCCGTAAGTAAGGCGGGCCTTTAGCCTCTGTCACGCCGTGGCCGGGGGCGGGAGAATCAACTGGTGACCCGACTGCGCGCAAGCAAGGAAGCGCTTCTCTTCTCCGTCTCCAGCGTGCTACTGCTCGCCGGAGGCCTGGCGTGGCTGATGTCCGCCCCGGACCCGGCACGCTTCCTGTGGTTCCTCGGCACCCTGCTGGGCCTCGCCTTCTCCATTCTCTGGACCGCGGAGGCGATCCGGCGCCGCCAGCTCAGCGTCGACATCATCGCGGTGCTCGCCCTGGCCGGCGCCATCGTGGTCAACGAGCCTTTTGCGGGCGCCATGATCACGGTGATGCTCGCCAGCGGGCAGCTTCTGGAGGCCCGGGCTGCCGCGCGGGCCCGGCGCGAGCTGAGCCTGCTGGTCGAGCGGGCCCCCCGCACCGCCCGGCGCCTCGTGGAGGGCGGGGTCGTCGAGATCCCGGTGGACGAGGTCGTCGTCGGGGACCTCCTTCTGGTGGGGACCGGTGAGATCGTCCCGGTGGACGGACGGCTTCGCTCCACTGCCGTGCTGGATGAGTCGGCCCTGACCGGGGAGCCGCTGCCGGTCGAGCGGCTCGCCGGCGACGATGTCCGCAGCGGCGTGGTCAACGCCGGCACCGCGATCAACCTGGTCGCCACGGCCCTGGCCGCCGAGTCGACCTACGCCGGGGTGGTGCGCCTGGTCGAGCAGGCGCAGGCCTCGTCGGCTCCGTTCGTCCGCGCCGCCGACCGGTTCGCGATCGCCTTCGTGCCGCTCACGCTCATCCTCGCGGGTGCGTCGTGGGCGCTGAGCGGGGACGCCGTCCGGGCCGTCGCCGTGCTCGTGGTCGCGACCCCGTGCCCTCTCTTGCTCGCCGCCCCGATCGCGATCATGTCGGGTCTGAGCCGTGCCGCCCAGGTCGGCGTGGTCATCAAAGGCGGTGGCGCCCTCGAACGACTGGCCGGCGGTCACGTGATGCTGTTCGACAAGACCGGCACGCTGACCCAGGGGCACCCGGTCCTGGCAGACGTCGTCACGGCCAGCGACCGGATGGACGCGGACGAGGTGCTCCGGCTCGCCGCCTCCCTCGACCAGGTTTCGGCGCACGTCCTGGCGAGCGCCATCGTCACCGGCGGCACCCGTCGCGGGCTTGCCCTGGAGATGCCGCAGGACGTCCACGAGGTTCATGGCTACGGACTGGAAGGAACCGTCGGCACACACCGGGTGAAGCTGGGCAAGGCCGCCTGGATCGTGGGCGACACCGCGCCGCCGTGGGTGCGCCAGGTTCGTCGTCGGGCCGACCTGGACGGCTCCCTGACGGTGTTCGCCGCCGTCGACGACGAACCTGCGGGCGCGTTCCTGCTCGAGGACGCCATCCGGCCCGACTCGCCCCGAATGGTTCGCGCGCTGCGAGACGCCGGAATCACCCGCGTCGTCCTGGTCACCGGCGACCGCGCCGACATCGCGGACATGGTCGGGCGCATCGTGGGTGTCGACACCGTGCTGTCCGACTGCGACCCCGCAGACAAGCTCGCCGCGATCGAGCGGGAGTCGGCCCTCGGCGCGACGATCATGGTCGGCGACGGCATCAACGACGCTCCGGCACTCGCGGCCGCCGGAGTCGGGGTGGCGCTCGCCTCGCGCGGGGCGACGGCATCGTCCGAGGCCGCCGACGTGGTGCTCACGGTCGACCGGGTCGACGCCCTGGCCGACGCGATCCTCATTGCCAGGCGCTCGAAGGGGATCGCCCTGCAAGCTGTCCTCGTCGGCATGGGTCTCTCGCTGGTCGCGATGGTCGTCGCGGCCGTCGGCCTCCTGCCACCGGCTGCGGGCGCGGTCGTTCAGGAGGTCATCGACGTCCTGGCCATCGGCATCGCGTTGCGGGGTGTGCTGCCCGGCAAGGTCCACACGATCGCGATGGCCCCGGCGGACGTCGCCACCGC
>DASVKO010000310.1:0-9915 GCA_036385355.1 Dermatophilaceae bacterium | reverse complement strand
CGGCTCCAAAACCGCGTGTGAATATGCCAAAGGAAAGCGGTCTTCCCCCACTTCGATGCCCAATCCCGCCTCCATTTCGAGGCTGCTCCCCACCATCGCGAACTGAACGAGTCAGGCCGCCGAAAGACACCAGCCTCCTAGGTTTGCGGTCGAATGCTTCGCACAGTCCCTGGGTTTGCGGTCGAATGCTCCGCACGGTCCCTGGGTTTGCGGATGAGACCTGCGGCTGACAGACCGTGATGCCGGAATCGACTGAGAGTGAGCTCGTGAGCCATGAATGGTGAACGCACCCCTATTACCTATGCCGGTGCCGGTGTCGACGTCGAGGCCGGTGATCGGGCCGTTGCGCTGATGAAGGCCTCGGTCAGGGCCGCACAGCGCCCCGAGGTGCTGGGCGGGCTGGGTGGCTTCGCCGGCATGTTCGACGCGAGCGTGCTGGCCCGGATGACCCGACCGGTCCTGGCCACCAGCACCGATGGGGTGGGCACCAAGGTCGCCGTCGCGCGGGCCATGGACAAGCACGACACGATCGGGTTCGACCTGGTCGGCATGGTCGTCGACGACATCGTCGTCTGCGGAGCCGAACCGCTGTTCATGACCGACTACATCGCCACCGGCAAGGTCGTGCCCGAGCGGATCGCGGCCATCGTGTCCGGTATCGCGGCCGGTTGCCTGCAGGCGGGCGTGGCCCTGATCGGCGGGGAGACCGCCGAGCACCCGGGCCTGCTGGATCCCGACGAGTACGACTGCGCGGGCGCCGCGACCGGAGTCGTGGAGTATGCCGACATCGTGGGCCCGCACAGGGTGGTGTCCGGGGACGTGGTGGTTGCTCTCGCCTCGTCAGGGCTCCACTCCAACGGGTACTCGCTGGTGCGCACGGTCTTTGCGTCCGCCGGGTGGGCGCTCGACCGGCAGGTCGCGGAGTTCGGCCGGACCCTGGGTGAGGAGCTGCTCGAGCCGACCCGGGTCTATGCACGGGACCTGCTGACGCTGATCCGGACCGAGGGAATCGATATCCACGGCCTGAGCCATGTCACCGGCGGTGGCCTGGCGGCGAACCTGGCCCGGGTGCTGCCGCCGGGCGCCTTCGCCAGGATCGACCGGTCCACCTGGACACCGCCCGCGGTGTTCGACGTCGTCCGCGAGCTCGGTCAGGTCCCGGTAGCCGATCTCGAGCGCACGCTCAACATGGGTATCGGCTTCGTGGCGGTGCTGCCGGCAGCGCAGTGCGACCTGGCGATCGGGACTCTGAAGACGCTGGGAATCGACGCCTGGCTGCTCGGTGAGGTCAGCGACCTGGCTGCGGCACCCATCCAGGACGGTATCGAGGTTGTCAGGGGCACCAAGGGTGTTGACGGAGGCTCCGTACAGGTAGTCGGAACGTCCCCGCGCTGATCAGCTCAGCCCTGTTCGCGGGTGAGGCGTCAGCCCTGTTCGCGGGTGAGGCGCTGGTGAGGCGCAGGTGAGGCGTCAGCCCTGTTCGCGGGTGAGGCGCGGGTGCTGATCTGCTGTGCTCGCACACAAGGAACTCACGCCGATCCGGCTGTGCTCGCACACAGGGAACTCACGCCGATCCGGCTGTGCTCGCCCGTGCGTCGAGAATGCATGCCGATCCGCTGTGCTCGGTCGCACAAGAGCGGATCAGGGCGGTGGGTCAGCCCTCGCCCGAAGCCGACTGACGGTACTCTTCGTAACCGTCATCGTCGTCAACCGGCTGAGCGGTGTCGGGGACACGTTTCGGCAGGCTGTCGAATGCTGATGGTCCATGCAGTTCTCGCTCAAGCGCGTTCAGGTCAGTGCTCGGGCTGTAGTACTTCAGCTCTCGAGCAACCTTGGTCTGCTTGGCTTTGGCTCGGCCGCGCCCCATGACGTCGACCCCCTTGCGCATCTGCCGGGGCGGCATCGCCTGACCGGACCACACCTGGTGGCTCGAGTCATCACGGAGCGGCCCCGGGAATCTTCTATTTCGTAGTGCTAACGGTACACGGTCCGAGCGCCTTCTGTGTCCGAGGGTGCATCAACTCTCTCCGGATCAGCGCGTCGGGAGCCACATTCGGTCGCTGCCGACCCGGGCCATCCGCTCCTCCGCGAGGTGATCTGCGGCCTCCGCCGGCGAGATCCCCTTCTCGGCGGAGACACGCAGCACCGACGCCGTCGCCTCGAAGATCCCCGCGGTGCGGTGCTTGGCCCGGGCGAAGTTGAAGCCGTGGAGCTCGTCGCTGACCTGGATCACGCCGCCGGCATTGACCAGGAAGTCCGGTGCGTACGTGATGCCGCGTTCCATCAGGGCCTGGGCGGTGCCGCCGACCCCCTCGACGACGAGCTGGTTGTTGGCCGCCCCGCAGACCACTGTGGCGCTGAGCGCCTGCACGGTCGCGTCGTCGAGCGCGCCACCCAGCGCGCAGGGGGCGTAGACGTCGAGGTCGGACCGGACCAGCTCGAAGACGTCCGCCACGACGTCGATCTCGCGGTGCTTCTCGGACAAGGCGTCGACGGCAGAGGTGTTGACGTCGGTCACCACGACCCGGGCGCCGTTCTCCAGCAGGAGGGCGGTCAGGAGGCGACCCACCTTGCCCACACCCGCGATACCGACGGTCTTGCCGGCCAGGCTCGGGTTGCCCCAGACGTGCGCTGCGCTCGCGCGCATGCCCTGGAAGACGCCGTATGCCGTGAGCACGGACGAGTCACCGGCGCCGCCGTTGGCCTCGCTGCGGCCGGTCGCAAAGTGGGTCTCCCTGGCGATGATGTCCATGTCGGGGACGTACGTGCCCACGTCGCAGGCCGTGACGTAGCGGCCACCCAGGCTCTCCACGAACCGGCCGAAGGCGCGCAGCATCGCCTCGTTCTTGTCGGTTGCGGGATCGCCGATGATGACCGCCTTGCCACCCCCGAGGTCGAGGCCGGACACCGCGTTCTTGTAGGCCATGCCGCGCGAGAGGCGAAGTACATCCTGCAGCGCGGCCTCCTCCGACTCGTACGGGTAGAAGCGGGTGCCGCCCAGAGCAGGTCCCAGTGCGGTGGAGTAGATGCCGATGATGGCTCGCAGGCCGGTCGCCTTGTCGTGGCAGAACGTGACCTGCTCATGTCCCAGCGGCGACAGGGGTGGTGCCGGCGGTGACTTCGGCGAGGGTGCTGTCGGGCTGGAAGTCGATGACATGGCCACGGTGGTGACTCCTTGAGTTCGAACCTTGAGTGCGAGGTTCCTGCGCGTGTCCAGAGTATGCCGGGCGAGATCCGGAGCAGGCGGACCTCGGGAACAGGCGCGTTCGACCCGGGGTAACTAGTTACTTTGAGAGGTAGATATGGCCCGTATGCAGCGTTTTCTTTGTCCCGCAGATACCCCAAAATGGACATATCAGATTCGTGCATCACTCGGAGGACTCATGACGAACCACCCCGTCGAGGGCGATGCCCTCCTTACCCCGGCCGAGGTAGCAGCACTCTTCCGCGTCGATCCCAAGACCGTGACGCGTTGGGCCAGGGCTGGAAAGCTCACCTCGCTTCGCACGCTTGGCGGTCACCGCCGCTACCGCGAGTCAGAGGTTCGTGCCCTCCTGGGTGGAGAGGGTCTCGCTTCCTGACGTGACACCATGGTCTCCTGCACTCACGAGGGAGACCTGATCCATGACCGATCACCAGAGCAGTGCGGGCGCATCACGGAAGCGGCTGAGCTCGAGGGACCTTGCCCTGGTCGCGTCCTTTGCGGCCATGATCGCCGTGCTGGGGCTGCCCGGCGGCATCAGCGTGTTCGGCAGTGCGGTGCCCATCACCTTGCAGACCCTGGGCGTCATGCTCGCGGGCTCGATCCTTGGCTGGAAGCGCGGAGCGCTGTCCGTGGTGGTTCTGCTGCTCCTGGTGGCGCTGGGGTTTCCCCTGCTCGCCGGTGGACGCGGCGGCTTCGGGGTCTTCGCCGGACCGACCGCCGGGTTCCTGATCGGCTGGGTGGTCGGGGCCGCGCTGATCGGCTGGCTGGTCCAGAGACGGCTACCGGCATACCCGTTGTGGTGGGGCGGCCTGGCCAACGTGCTGGGTGGCATCGGCGCCGTCTACCTGGTCGGCATACCCGTCCTTGCCGTGGTGACGAGCACGTCGCCGTGGGTCGCTGCCGTGTCTTCCCTGGTGTTCCTTCCCGGCGATGCGATCAAGGTCGTGATCGCCACGGCGGTGGCCTCTGCGGTCCACCGCGGCTACCCGGGAATCACCGCTCCGAGCTCTGCCAACCGCGGCAGACGGTCGGGGGAGCGGGTCAGCGCGCGGTGACCTGCACGATTGTCCAGGAGCGGGAGCAAACGCGGTTGTATGACGCCGTGTCCCGTGCCGAGGGCACCGGTCATGCCTTCGCGGTGCTGGATCCCACGTGGCCGCAGTCGTTTCTGGCCATGGCGGCCATCCAGGTCGGGGATGCCGCGTCCAGCGGCCTGGTTGCCGACGGTGACCTGGTGGTGTTCAGCTCGGGATCGACTGGTCGGCCACGGGGCATTGTGCGCACGGTTGAGTCCTGGCAGGCCAGCGTCTGCGCACTGAGCGACGTCACCGGGATCACGGCCGAGGACACGGTGTGGCTGCCCGGGCCGCTGTGGTCCTCCCTCTTCCTGTATGGCGCGTTCCATGCCCGGGCCGTGGGCGCGCGGCTGGTCTTCGGGGACGCCGAAGACCACGGGTCAGCCAGGGCGACGGCACTTCACTGCGTCCCCTCCCAGCTGCCCGGGCTGCTGCATCGTGCGAAGGCCGGCGGGCTGCCGCTCCTCAGGCGGGTGGTGGTTGCCGGAGACCATGGTGCGGCCCTGCTGAGGCAGCAGTGTGAGGCGGCAGGCTGGCAGGTCACGGAGTACTACGGGGCTGCCGAGCTGTCGTTCGTCGCGCGGCGTGACGGCGCCGGGCCCTTCCGCGACTTTCCGGGTGTGGAGACCGAGGTGAGGGATGGTGCGCTGTGGGCGCGTTCGCCCTACCTGGCCAGGGGCTATCTGACGGACCACCCTCCGATCGGCAGCGCCTCTGGACCTGTGGGACCGGTGGGATCGGTGGGATCGGTGGGATCGGCGGATGAGGGGCCTCTCCGGTTTGACCGGCAGGGTTGGGCCACCGTCTCGGACCTGGCCCGGGTGGTTCCGGGTGGGCTGGAGATCCTCGGGCGAGGCAACAGCGCGGTCTCCTCAGGGGGGCACACCGTGGTCGTGGAAGAGGTCGAGCGTCACCTCCGGGGACTCCCGGACGTGGACGAGGTCGCGGTGCTCGGGATGCCCCACCCGCGGCTGGGGCAGGTGCTGACAGCCATCGTGGTGGGATCAGCCCCTGATGGCGACCTGCGCGCGGCGGTGGCAGGAATGCCGGCGCCCTCGCGTCCCCGGCGCTGGGTGCATGCGGACGCGCTGCCACGCACCTCGGGCGGGAAGCTTCGCCGTGACGACCTCGCGGATCTCGTCGTGAGGCTGGACCGGCGATGAGCGGCCCGAACGGCTCCGTCGACCGGACGCCGGTGGTGATCGCGGCACGCCGCACCCCGATCGGCACGGCCGGGCACGCCTTGGCCGGGGTTGATCTCGTGGGGCTCCTGGCACCGGTGCTCCGCGCCCTCGTGGAGGACCTCGGCCCGGACGCACCGGCCGTGCAGGACGTGGTGATCGGCAACTGCAGGGGACCCGGTGGCAACCCGGCCCGGGTGGCCGCGCTCGCCGCAGGCCTGGGAACGGCGGTGCCCGGGGTGACCGTGGACCGTCAGTGCGGCAGCGGTCAGGAGGCGGTGCACCAGGGCGCGACGGCCGTGCTTGCCGGTGTCGTTGACGTCGTGCTGGCAGGGGGAGCCGAGAGCGCAAGCACCGCACCCTGGCGCCTGGCCCGCCCGGCGACGTCAACCGGCCTCCCGATGCCCTACGAGCGGGCGCCCTTCGCGCCCTCCGAGATCGGCGACCCTGACATGGGGCCCGCCGCGGAGACCGTGGCTGCCCTCTGCGGGGTGACCCGGGAGCGTCAGGACGCCTACGCCGCCCGGTCCCACGAGCTGACCCTGGCCGCGGCAGACGCCGGAGCCTTTGACGCCGAGATCGTGCCGGTCGCGGGGATGGCCTCCGACGAGCGGCCGAGGCGGCTGACCCAGGCTGTTCTGTCGCGGCTGCGACCGGCGTTCGTCCCCGGCGGCACGGTGACCGCCGGCAACTGTTGCGGGGTCAGTGACGGCGCGGCGGCAGTCGCGATCGTGCCGGCATACCTGCGGGAGGCCCTGGGCACCCCCGGGCTGGCCCTGCGTGGTTGGGTCTGCGTGGGCCTGGACCCGAATACTCCGGGCCTGGGGCCGGTTCCGGCCGTGGAGATGCTGCTGAAGGTCACCGGGATCAGCCTCGCCGAGGTCGGCGTGGTCGAGATGACCGAGGCGTTCGCCGCTCAGATCCTGGCCTGCACCGATGCGTTCGGCCTGGATCCCCTGGGGTCGGACGCGGCGCGGGTCTGTCCTCAGGGTGGCGCGATCGCGATGGGCCATCCCTGGGGCGCGTCGGGGGCGATGTTGCTGGTGCGGCTGTTCGCCCAGATGGTCCGGGCGGACGGTCCCCAGCTGGGGATCGCGACCTGCGCCATCGGCGGCGGCCAGGGACTTGCGCTGCTCGCTGAGCGGGTGGGCTAGATGATCGAGATCCAGGGCGTGAGCCACCGGTATGGCGAGCGTGAGGTGCTCTCCGACATCGACCTGTCGCTGGCCGAGGACCGGATCGGGGTGATCGGGGCCAACGGGTCCGGGAAGTCGACCCTGGCCAGGCTGCTCAACGGTCTGGTGGTTCCATCGGCCGGCCGGGTGCTCGTCGACGGCCTGGACACGGCCCGTGACGGGGCAGGCGTACGTCGCAAGGTGGCGTTCGTCTTCTCCGACCCGGACGCGCAGATCGTCATGCCCACCGTTGCCGAGGACGTTGCGTTCTCCCTGCGACGCCACGGTCTGGGCAAGGAGGAGGTGGCGGAGCGGGTGCGCGAGGCACTGGGCCGGTTCGGGCTCAGTGGCCACCTCGACCATCCGGCGCACCTGCTGTCGAGTGGCCAGAAGCAGCTCCTGGCGCTCGCCTCGGTGCTGGTCACCGAGCCGGAGGTCCTGGTCTGTGACGAGCCGACCACACTCCTGGACCTGCGCAACAGCCGTGAGGTGGCGGAGCTTCTCGAGGGCTTGCCGCAGCGAGTCGTCATGGTCACCCACAACCTCGACCTGCTTCGCGGATGGCAGCGCGTCCTGGTCATCGACGAGGGCCGGGTGGTCGCGGACGGACCCGCGGAACAGTCCATCAGAGACTACGAGGCGTTGATGGGGGCGGGCCGGCCATGCTGAACCAGCACCTTCCGGCCATGCTGACCAGCACCTTCCGGCCGGGCACCTCCCTGCTGCACCGTTCCGGCGCGGGCGTGAAGCTGCTGGGGTTGCTCGTCTTCTCCACCGTGCTCGTGGCCATGAAGTCGCCCGTCACGGTCCTGGCCGGCTTTGTCCTGGTGGCCGGGCTGTACGGCCTCGCCGGGTTCGGCGCCCGGACGCTGATGGCCCAGGTGTGGCCGCTGCGCTGGTTCGTGCTGTGCCTGTTGCCATTCCAGTGGTGGACCGCCGGCTGGCAGATGGCCGTCACCGTCGTGGGCACGCTCGTGGTGGCCGTGGTGGGGGCCGCGCTGGTCAGCCTCACAACCCGGGTCACCGAACTCCTGGACGTGCTCACCCGGGTGCTCGGGCCGGCCCGCGCCATCGGAGTCGACCCGGAGCGGGTTGCCCTCCTGCTTGCGCTGACCCTTCGCGCGATCCCGGTGATCGCCGGGGCACTGCACGAGGCGCGCGACGCCCGACGCGCTCGCGGCCTCGAACGCAGCACGAGGGCGTTGCTCACGCCCATCGTCGTGCGAACCATCCGGCACGCCGATCGGGTCGGTGAGGCCCTGGCGGCCCGGGGCCTCGACGACTGACCCGGTCTGTCCGGGGCCTTGGCGACTGACCCGGTCTGCCTGATGTGTGTGCCACCAGCCTCACTCAGCAAGGGTGATGCGGCGACCTGGGCGGTAGGCCACGCTGGCGCTCTGATCTAGGCTCCGGGGTCGTCCGTGCTGAGCCCCCGCCGCCCTACTGACACCGGAAGGGTCGCGATGTCCGAAGAGGCTGTGACCGGCTCAGATCTCACGGCCCGGGAGCTGAGGAAAGAAGCGAGAACAGCCAACGGGATCTACGGCGTGATCGTCGGCACCGGGGTCATGGCCGCCTACAACGGCAGCACTGTCGGCCGGCTCACCGTCGCGGTTCTCGTCACGCTGATCGTCTACTGGGCGGCCGAGCGCTACGCCCACATCGCGGCGAGACGGATCGTGCTCGGACGGCAGCTCACCCGGGCAGAGCTGCGCCGGGAGTTCTCCGACGGGTGGGCGATCGTCACGGCGTCCTACCTCCCGCTGCTCGTCCTGGTGACATCCAGCCTGCTCGGCGTCGACCTGTCCGGCTCGGTTCGCAACGCACTGATCCTCAGCACGGCGATGCTGAGTCTCAGCGGCTGGCGAGTCGGAACCGAGGCACAGCTCCCCCTCATGCGGCATCTGTTGTCCATGGCGATCGCTGGTGCGTTCGGGGTCGTCATGATCGTCCTCCAGACCTTCCTGCACTGACGGCCGATGGAAGACTGCGGCATGGCCGACCGGTGGAGAGGCTCGATATCGAGCCGAACGTGGCTGGTCGCATGACAACGGCGGTCGCGATCGCGGTTGTCCTGCTCGTGCTGGTGGTGACCAACGTCTGGGTCCATCTCGGTCCGGGCCAGGTACACGTCGTGACCGGGCCGCTGGCGGCCCTGCTGTTGCTGGTCCTGGCGAGGATGGCTGGACTGACCTGGCAAGAGCTGGGCTTCGGGCGGCCGGCCCTGATGCGCGGGCTGCAGTTCGCCGCCGTTGCCGCCGTCGCCGTTGCCGTCGTGTATGCGGTGGCCGTCTCGATGCCCGTCACCCGCGGCGCGTTCCGCGACACGCGATACCGCATGGGGCCGGGCCGGGCGCTGTACACCGCATTGGTGGCGATCCCGCTCGGTACGGTCCTCTTCGAGGAGGTGGCGTTCCGTAGCGTGCTGTGGGGTCTGCTGTCTCGCGACTACGGGATCCTCACGGCGACAGCGGTGTCAGCGGGCCTCTTCGGGCTATGGCACATGCTGCCTGCCACGGCCCTCGCGCGGACCCACACCTCGGTGCAGGGCCGCTCGGCGGAGGGGGAAGTGGGGGAGGGGCGTTCGGTGCATGGACGCTCGGCGGAGGGGGAAAACGCGGAGGGGGAAAACGCGGAGGGGGAAGATGCGGAGGGGGACACTGCGGCAGGGCCTCGCCGTCTCACCATCACGGTGCTGGCAACCATCGCGTTCACGACCCTCGCCGGGATCGTCTTCGCAGAGCTACGGCGGCGCAGTGGGAGCCTCGTCGCACCGATCGGCCTGCACTGGGCCACCAACGGCTTTGGTGTCCTCGCTGCGACGCGCGTCTGGGCCATCAGCGCGGGGGAGACCGAGACACCCGACGCATCAGGCCCGCTCGGGGTGGTGACTCAGCCTGCATGGAAGCGCATCATCAGGAGGCTGCGGTCCAGCCGTTCTTGACGAAGGGGCCCGCCGCCCCTATCGGCTCCGGTTGATCGTCCGGTGCTCATGTGCCAGTCCGTGACATGCTCTCTTCGATGTGGGTGCTGATGTGGTGCCGTTGTGGGTGTTGATGATTGGGTGCCGGTGCCGGTGCCGGCGGCTGGGCGCCGGTGGCTGGGTGGCCGGTGGCTGGGTGGCCGGTCGCGACCCTGCCGCGACATGCCTTGGTGCCCGCCGGGTCCGGCGGGTTGTGGGGCTGGGCGGTCAGAGATGCCAGGTGACTTCCCCGGTGGTGGCGGTCGCGGTCCAGCCTCGCTGGTGGGCGATCGTATGGTGGCGGCCGCAGAGCAGT
>DASVKO010000309.1:0-2815 GCA_036385355.1 Dermatophilaceae bacterium | reverse complement strand
TCGCTGGCGGCGAGGCCGCCTTCGCCCACGCGCAACCAGACCGAGGTGCCGCCGACACGGAGATCCTCAAGCACCGCGGCGTTGGTCGTCGCGGCGGAGGGATCTTCGTGCAGCTGGCGGACGTCCCATGCGAGGACCTCGCCGTGGTGGACGGTCGTGCCGCGCGTGTAGGGGTCGGAGCCCGGTACGCCGAGGGCCGGAGCGTCGGTCTCGGTGTAGAGGGGCTTGATCACCAGCCCGTCGACCGTGGTCGTACGAAGCCGTGCCATCGCTTTGTCGATGGTCAGCTCCGTACCCGGCGGGCGTCGGCGGTTGAGGACCTTGAGAACCTCGTTGTCCCACTGCTCACGCGTGGGAGTCGCGAAGTCGCCGGCCAAGACGGTCGTGGTGTCAGTCATCGGCTTCTCCTGATGTGTCGGGCCTCGGCGGGTTCTCCACCGTCCAGCCATCCGAACTCAGCTTATCGACCCACCTCCTCCTGGGAACCCACTGGGTCATGAAGCCAGTCAGCGCCTCACTCCGGGCTTTTGAACGGCAGTTGTGGTCGTTATGAGGCTGGTGAGGGAGGCCCCGCTGCGTTCAACCGAAGTTGTGGTCGTTCTCAGGCCCGGAATCGGCCCCAGAACGACCACAACTCCCGTCGAACCGAGCAGGGGTTCCCGGACCCCCGCTATACCGACCACAACTCCGGTTGAACCAGTGCTCACCTCGGAGCCCGAGGGACGTCGCGTCGATGCCGAGGGGTACCACGCCTACAACGACATCGAGAGCCTGACCATGATCCTGGCCCTCCACGACGCCGCCTGAATGGCGGCCGAGTGGGGACTGCCAATCTCCGCGTCCTGGCACCGAGGGAGGCTGAGCCACCTAGCATCGTGGGCAACCTGCTGAACGAGGAGCAACGATGCCACTCGTACGTAAACCCGCCCCGTCGGTTCTCACGAGTGGCGCCCTGACCCCCCAGCCGGGGCGAGTCCCAAGGCCAGTTCTGTCCCTCCCCCCGAGCCAAGAGATCCTCTTCTACGCCTGGACGGTCGACGGTACGGAGCCCACGTCGCAGGAGGACCTCTTCGGGGTGATGCCCCGGTCTGGCGTCGTACGGCGTCTCACGAACGAGGCGACATCGCCCGATGCGGCGAGCGACCGCGACCCCGACTGGTCCCCTAGCCACAGCCGGATCGTGTCCATGCGCGCGACCTTCGCGGACCCGTCGTACCTCACGGTTCGAGACTCCGCGGGGACCGTCGTACGGACCATTGCCGTCTCGGGCACCGAGCCGATCTGGATGAACGCGCGGCGCATCCTCACGGGCCAAGAGGGCTTTGGCGCCGGGGGCGAGCGCAACCGGGCCGACATCGTCGGCATCGGGATGACCGGCCTGGTCCGGCACGTCACCGCTGCCCTTCCCGGAGAATTCCTCAGCGCGCCGGACTGGCACCCGATCGCGGGACTCGTCGCGACGCTCACCCGCGAGGACCCCGTCACCCATGAGTCGCTCGGCAGCCAGCTCGTACGGGCCACTGCCGCCGCCGTGACCACAGCGATCACGACGGGGACGCCCATTCCGGTGACCGCCATGACCCGCATCGGCGCGACGGACACCTGGAACGGCTTCCCGTCCTGGTCACCGGACGGGGCGAGCATCGCGTACGTCACGCTGCGCCCGTGCGCAAGCGTCGAGGCCGGAGCCCCGATCAAGCAGCCGGAGATCGCGATCATGAGCACGATCCCCCGCGTTCGCCCCCGCCTGGTCACCGACGACTCGGCCGGGAGGTACGAGGACGGGCTGAGCGACGGCTCGCCGGTCTTCTCCCCCGACGGGCAGTGGCTGGCGTGGTGCCGCGGCTACGAGGACACCTGGTCCCAGATCGTCCTGCAGAAGCTCTCCAACCCGAGCACCCGCCGTATCCTCGTCGCCGACACGCACTGGTGGCGCGGGGGTTTGTCCTGGTAGGTGATCGGCCCGCCAATCACGACGGCGCAGTTGCCGCTCGACACACGAGTGGCCCCCGGACCTTGGTCCGGGGGCCACTCGGGCTCAGGATGGGTGTTAGTCGAGCAGGTCCGCGTACAGCGGGGTCGACAGGTACCGCTCGCCCCACGACGGGATGATGACCACGATCGTCTTGCCCGCGTTGGCAGGATCCCACGCCAGCTCGGCGGCGGCGCGCAGGGCAGCGCCGGAGGAGATGCCGACGAGCAGTCCCTCTTCCTTGGCCGCGCGCCGTGCCCAGTCCAGCGCATCGTCGGAGGTGACCTTGATGATCCGGTCGATCAGCGACGTGTCGAGGATCTCCGGGATGAACCCCGCGCTGATGCCCTGGATCTTGTGCGGGCCCTTCGGCTCGCCGGACAGGACGGCCGACTCGGCCGACTCGACGGCGACGATCTGTACCTCAGGCTTGCGCTCCTTGAGCACCTGGCCGACGCCGGTGATCGTGCCGCCCGTGCCGACACCGGCGACGAAGAAGTCGACCTGACCCTCGGTATCGGCCCAGACCTCCTCCGCCGTCGTCTCCTTGTGGATCGCCACGTTCGCCGGGTTGGTGAACTGGCTAGCCAGAACGGCACCCGGCGTGTTCGCCACGATCTCCTTGGCGCGGGCATTGGCGCCCGGGATGCCATCAGCCGCAGGGGTGAGGATCAGCTCGGCGCCGAACGCGCGCAGCAGCGCGCGACGCTCCTTCGAGAAGCTCTCCGGGAGCACGATGATCGACGTGTAGCCACGAGCTGCGGCGACCCAGGCGAGCGCGATGCCGGTGTTGCCGGACGTGCCCTCGACGATGGTGCCGCCCGGCTTCAGGGTGCCGTCCGC
>DASVKO010000308.1:0-4420 GCA_036385355.1 Dermatophilaceae bacterium | reverse complement strand
GTTCACCTCAGAGACCTCCGGTCAGTGTCAGGCCGCCGTCGACGACGATGATCTGTCCGGTGACCCAGGCAGCGTCCTCGGAGAGCAGGAAGGCCACCACACTGCCGATGTCCTGAGGCAGGCCGAGCCGCTTGAGCGGGTATGACGCGGCGACCTGGTCCTGGCGACCTTCGTACAGCGCAGCGGCGAACCTCGTCTTCACCACGGCGGGCGCCACTGCGTTGACGCGGATGTCGGGGCCGAGCTCGAGCGCAAGCTCGGCGGTGATGTGGGAGAGCATGGCCTTGCTCGCGCCGTAGAAACCTATGCCGGGGGCGGGTCTGAGACCGGCCACCGATGACACGTTGACCACCGAGCCTCCGTGCTCACCCATCCAGGCACGGTGTGCCTGCTGCACCCAGGAGAGGGCCGCGAGGCAGTTCACCTCGATGATCTTGCGGGCCGCATCGAGGTCGAGGTCGACCAGCGGCCCGTAGACCGGGTTGATGCCGGTGCTATTCACCAGCAGGTCGAGGCTGCCGAACGCCTCGATGGTCTGTTTGAAGGCATTGCTTTGATGCTCGATGTCATCAGCCCTGCCCGCAACCGCGATCGCATGGTCGGGACCGCCCAGCGCCACGACGGCCTCGTCCAGCCCCTCCTGCTTGCGGGCGGTGATGCAGACCTTCGCGCCGTCTGCGACCAGCCGTTCGGCGATGCCGAGGCCGATGCCCCGGCTCGCCCCGGTCACCAAGGCAACCTTGCCTTCGAACCTGTTTGTCATGAGGTACGCCTCTCCAGGACCATGGCCCTGCACCACCTCAGCGGCTGAGATGAGCATTGGGTGATGTCGTTCACGCTACCCTCAGCAGCAATGCGCTTCCTTGGCCACCGCCGCCGCACGGGGCGGCGACGCCCTTGCCACCGCCGCGTAGGCGCAGCTCGTGAGCGAGGGCGACCACCCGTGGATGGAGTCCCGGCCGCTCACCCCGGCCGCCCGTTGGAGCGCCAGCCAGCTCGGCAAGTCAGAATCCAGGCTGACAAAGCAGGCTTTGGCCGCGGGCAGGGTGTCGATCAGGTCGCTCACCGGAACGGGTCGAGGGTGCCGTGGCTAGCGAAGCTGCGTTCAGCTCCGTCGGAGAGGGAGATGGTGAAGGGGGTCTGGAGGTGCTCCACATGGCGAGCCCAGCGCAGATCGAGGTCGGCCCCTTGCTCTGGGGCTAGTTTGACAGCGGACACGAGAAACTGCCCGGAGACGGCCACGAAGCTGCCCGGTGGCGGACATGAAAACTGCCCGCTGACGGCCATGAGATCTGCCCGACACGATTCCGTCTGCCTCGCCGCGTCCCGCGGTTGAGGCCCCTCCTGAGGTGCGGTTGCGGTGCTGAAGCGCCTACCGCCCCCAGGAGGGACACCGTGAAGTCTGCCGAGGAGATCATGAATATGTTAGATGCGTTTGATTTGACCGGGTCGTTGCGTGATGCCGGCGAGCTCGCCGGGGTCTCACATCACACCGTCGCCCGGTACGTCGCCGTCCGAGATAGCGGCCTGGCTGTTTGCGGGGTGACCCGACCGATGTTGATTGACGAGTTCCTGCCCAAGGTCGAAGAGTGGATCGAACGCTCCAACGGCAAAGTCCGCGCCGACGTCGCCCACGACAAGCTCGTCGCGCTGGGCTTCACCGGGTCGGAGCGCACGACCCGCCGGGCGGTCGCGGCGGTGAAGAAGAACTACCGCCTGGGTCGGGTGCGGGTACACCGCCCGTGGGTCACCGAGCCTGGCATGTGGCTTCAGTACGATTTCGGTGATGGTCCGGTCATCGACGGGATGAAGACGACGTTGTTCTGTGCGTGGCTGGCGTGGTCGAGGTTCCGGGTGGTGTTGGCGATCCGGGACAAGACCGCCCCGAGCGTGATGGCGGCCCTGGACGTGACCCTGCGCCGCTTGGGCGGGGCGCCCACGTACCTATTGACCGATAACGAGAAAACCGTGACCACCGGGCACATCGCCGGGATCGCGGTCCGCAACGCGGCGATAGTTGCCTTCGCAAGGCATTACTCGGTCACGATTCTCACCTGTGAGCCGTGCGACCCGGCCAGTAAGGGTGGCAGTGAGTCGACGGTCAAGGTCGCCAAGGCCGACCTGGTCCCCAAGGACACCAACCTGCTCGAGGCCTACGACTCGTTCGCGCAGCTGGAAGCAGCCTGCGAGGCGTTCTGCCGTGAGGTCAATGCCCGGGTCCACCGGGTCACCCGCCGCGCCCCGGCCGACATGCTCGCCGAAGAGGTGGCCCAGTTGCATCCGGTGCCGTTGGTCCCTCACACGGTCGCGTTCGGGGTCACCAGGACCGTCGCCTCCAAGACCCCGATGGTGGCCTACGACGGTGGGCAGTACTCCGTCCCAGCCCACCTACTCGGCCAAACCGTGTGGGTCCGGGTCCATGGCGCCGGCGCCGACGAGCAGGTCATCATCGTCCACGTCGGGCCCACCGGCCCGCTCGAGGTCGCCCGGCATAGGCGGGCGATGCCGGGTAGTCCCCGCCTGGACGACACCCATTTCCCGCCGGCCCCGGCGGGGGCTTTGGGGCGAATCCCCAAGGCCCGTAACGAGTCCGAGGCCGCTTTCCTGGTGTTGGGCGACGGTGCCCGGTTGTGGTTGACCGAGGCCGCCGCCGCAGGAACGACCAAAGTACGCGTCAAGATGGCCCAGGCGGTGTCGCTGTCCAAGCTGTTCGGCGCGGCCGAGGTCGACTGGGCGCTCGGGCACGCGGCGGTCCATGCCCGGTTCGGACACAGCGACCTCGCCTCGATCCTGGACCACCATGCAGCGACCACCACCGCCGGCCCGACCCACCGCGCCGGTGAGGACGGATCCCTGACCCAGGGCACCAGCAGCTGGGCCGCGTTCGGCACCACGCCCGCCGCCGAACTGCCCCGCGATGAAGAGCAGGAAGCGGCACTGTGAACGCGACATCACCGGCCAAAACCACGCCGATCCCGACCCTCGGAATCCCCACCGCCCCACCACTGCCCGAGGACCTCGAAGCACTACTGCGCAGGTTGCGGCTGCCCCACATCCGCCGGCACGCCCCCGAGGTCGTGGCCACCGCCAAAGCCCAACGCTGGGAACCAGTCGAAGTCCTACGCGCCCTGTTCAAAGAGGAGCACGCAGGGCGGGAACGCTCAGCCCTGGCCACCCGCCGCGCCACCGCCGGGTTCCCCACCGGCAAGACCTTCGCGGCCTGGTCGCCTGACGCGTCCTCGATCCCAGCCCCGACCCAGCAGGCCCTACGCACCCTGGAATGGGTCCACCGCCGAGAGAACCTCGTCGTCTGTGGGCCATCGGGGACCGGCAAAACGTTCCTGCTCGAGGCCCTCGGACAACACGCCGTCGAGCAAGGACTACGCGTGGCATGGTTCACCCTCGAAGACCTCGGAGGACTCCTACGCCGCCACCGCGCCGACGACACCGTCACCAGGGCCATCGCCCGCGTCCTACGAGCCGATCTGGTCGTGGTCGATGACATAGGCCTGTTGCCGGTTTCTCAGGACGCAGCCGAGGGCCTGTACCGCTTGGTCGATGCCGCGTACGAGAAACGCTCGGTGGCGATCTCGTCAAACTTGCACCCGGCCTCGTTCGACGAGCTGATGCCCAAAACCCTAGCCACCGCCACGGTCGACCGGCTCCTACATCATGCCCACGTCTGTCAGACCAGCGGAGAGAGCGTGCGCCTGTCCCAGGCCCTGGCCGGCGACGGAGTCACACCTCTGGGCGGCACCCGATGAGCACCAACACCGCTGCCCGCTCCAGCGTCATCTACGAATGCCCCGAATGCGAAACCCGCTACGTCGACGAGCGCCGCTGCCCGGACTGCAACCTCTTCACCCGCCGCATCGGCCCGGGCGGCTCATGCCCCCACTGCGATGAACCCGTCGCTCAAACCGACCTGACCTGACCCACCCCACCAAGGAGACCACAATGCCAAACACCTAACCGAACGCCGTTGGTGGCCGCCACTGGGCAGATCCCGTGGCCACCAGCGGGCAGTTTTCATGACCGCCACTGGGCAGTTCCTACTGTCCCTTGACACATGTGATCCTCAGGAGTAACTGACGGGTTCTGGCTGCGCTGTATGGCACTTTTCCCCATCCCGCAAACCATCGGCGATCGGTGACCGGCCACCGATTGTCAGTGGCCATCTCTGACACCGAGCGCCCGATCAGCTGCCTAGGATTTCGGTGCACTGGCCGGGCAGTGTGCGCGAATCCGTCTCCATAGTCGTGGTGATCGTTCAGGGCCGTGCACGCGTGGGACATCTGGGACGCGGTCGCCGGGTCGAAACCCAGCGATCGCACCTGGGACCTGGCAGTCGGGTCCCTGAGTGCCACCTTCCATCTGTCGGCAAGATTGGAGCGGACGGCGGCATCGCCTTGTCTTCGTC
>DASVKO010000307.1:0-20833 GCA_036385355.1 Dermatophilaceae bacterium | reverse complement strand
TCGGTGTCGAGCGCATGCACCGCGAACAGGTAGCGGTGGTTCTGGTCGCCCGCAGGCGGAGCGGCACCGTCATACTTCTTGTCGCCGAAGTCGTTGACCACGTGGAAGGCACCCCGAGGGGCGCTCTCGGCGGTCCCGGCCCCGGCCTCCAGGCTGGTGACGCCGGCGGGGATACCCAGCAGGATCCAGTGCCATAAGCCGGACGGGGTGGGGGCGTCGGGATCGAAGCAGGTGACCGCGTAGCCCCTGGTGTCCTCGGGCGCGCCGGACCAGGACAGCTGGGGCGAGACGTTCCCCCCGGTCAGACCCCAGCCGTCGAAGACACACTCCTGCGGCAGACGGGTGTTGTGCTGGAAGGACGTGCTCGACACCGTGAGGGTGGGCACTGCGGGCAACAAGGAGTAGGGATCCGGGGACACGGGGCGGTCAAGGTTCATGCGTCCGAGACTAGCCATGTGCAGCCCCGTTGGTCAGCCCACGAGCCGCGCGAGAAGCCGCTGGAGCTCGGCCGCCGGGTCGATGGTCAGACCTCCGTGGACCGGACCCGGCTGGACGACCGTGCTCCGGGGCGCGGCGAGCCAGCCGAATCGCTGCCCCAGCCCGTCCAGCCCCAGCCCGTCCGGGGCGGGGCGCTCGGGAGCAGGCTCCCCGCGGCAGATCGCGCGCACCGTCTCCAGCGTCGCATCCACCGCGGCCAGGTCAAGGTCGGGGGAGAGGGACGCCAGCCGGCCGGGGTCGAGGGCGAAGGCGCAGTCCAGAAAGCCGGTGTCCTGGCTGTAGATGACCACACCGACGTTGACGAACTCGTCGCGGTCCACCCGGGGCACGCAGCGCAGCACGACGTACTGGTAGCCCACCAACGGCGAGGTCATGAGGTCTCCTTCGTGGGCAGCCAGGCGGACGGGTTGTCACGTCGGGCGAGCAGGCTCAGGCGGTATGCCGTCCGGATCGCCTCGGGATCGGGCATGGTCTCCGTGGGCTCCAGCCACTCGTCCGGGACGAGCCCGAGCACGTCGTCGATGAGCCCGGCATCGACCACGGCGGCCAGCTCCTCGTGCAGGGGCGCGAGGTCGCCGGCGACCCCGCGCAGCACGTGCCTGGCCGCGTCGAACGGCTGACTCGCGAACCGGGCGGGGTCGGCGCGGCGACCGGGCCACGAGTGGTGGAAGTACAGGGCGGCGCCGTGGTCTATCGCCCACGTCTGGCCGTGCCATACCAACAGGTTCGGGTTGTTCCAGGTGCGGTCCACGTTGGCGGTGAACGCGTCCAGCCACAGGATCTTCGCTGCCTCGGCGGGCGAGGGCGGCCGCGAGCCGTCGTACCCGAAGGAGCCGGGCAGGAAGTCCACGCCGAGGTTGAGCCCGACGCTGGCCGTCAGCAGGTCCTGGACCTCCTCGTCAGCCTCGTACTTCGCGATCCGGGCATCCAGGGTGACCGCGCGCAGCTGCGGGACGCGCAGGCCGATGGCCCTGCCGAGCTCGCCGGCGATGACCTCGGCCACCAGCACCTTCAGGCCCTGACCGGCACCCCGCAGCTTCAGGACGTAGGTGCCGTCGTCGTCGGCCTCGACGATGCCCGGAAGGGAGCCCCCCTCGCGAAGTGGCGTGACGTAGCGGATGGCCTGGATATGTTCGAGCACCCCGGAAGCCTAGTGCGACCGGCCACGTCCGGCAGGCCCCGTGTGCCGGGTGGGCGACTCGCCGCCTGCTGAGTTCGGCGATCCCTTACGGTTGAGGCATGGAGCCGGTTTATACCCCCGTCATCTGGACCGCCCGAGCAGTGTTCGCGGCGCAGGGCCTGAAGTTCACCATCACCGGTGCCGAGAACGTCCCGGAGTCCGGTGGCGCCGTCCTGGTGATCAACCACCTGAGCTACATGGACTTCGCGTACGCCGGTTTCGCGGCGATCCCCAGCAGGCGTCTCGTGCGTTTCATGGCCAAGGACGACGTGTTCCGCCACAGGATCAGCGGCCCGCTGATGCGGGGCATGCACCACATCCCGGTGGACCGAACCGCAGGGACCGCCTCGTTCCGTGAGGCGGTCACCGCGCTGAAGGCGGGGGAGATCGTGGGGGTGTTCCCTGAGGCGACCATCTCGCGTTCCTTCGAGCTCAAGGGGTTCAAGAGCGGCGCGGTCCGGATGGCCCAGGCGGCCGGGGTGCCGGTGCTGCCGATGATCATCTGGGGGTCACAGCGGGTGTGGACCAAGGGCTACCCCAAGCGACTGGGTCGCACCAAGGTGCCGATCACCCTCAGCGTCGGCGAGCCGATCGCGGCCGGTCGCAGTGACAGTGCCGAGGACATCAGCTCCCAGCTGCGAGCCCGGATGACCGAGCTGCTGCACGCGGCCCAGGAGGCCTACCCGGCCGTTCCGGCCAGCGAGCTGAAGTACCTGCCGGCCCGACTCGGCGGCACCGCACCGACGCTCGAACAGGCGACCGCCCTGGACGAGGAAGACTCCGCACGCCGTGCCGCCCGGCGCGCCTCGGCCGGCTGACCTCCGGTGCTCATCTCACTCCTGCGCGTGCATCTGCGCCCCTACCGGCAGCCGATCGCCCTCATCGTGCTGTTCCAGCTCATCTCGACGATCGCGAGCCTGTACCTGCCCGGTCTGAACGCGCAGATCATCGACCAGGGCGTCGTCACCGGGGACACGGCATACATCGTCCGGGCCGGTGGCGTGATGCTTGCGGTGACCGTGCTTCAGATCGTTGCGTCCGTCGCGGCGGTCTACTTCGGCGCGAAGACGGCGATGGCGCTGGGCAGGGACCTGCGCGAGTCGGTCTTCGTCACGGTCGAGTCCTTCGCGGCTCAGGAGGTCGGCCGGTTCGGCGCACCCTCGCTGATCACCCGGTCCACCAACGACATCCAGCAGGTCCAGATGATGGTGCTGCTGACCTTCACGATGATGATCGCCGCACCGATCATGTGCTTCGGCGGCATCATCATGGCCCTGCGTCAGGACGCGGCCCTGTCATCGATGCTTCTGGTGATCGTGCCGGTCCTGCTGGTGTGCGTCATCCTGATCATCTCGCGGATGCGGCCCCTGTTCCGGTCGATGCAGAAGAAGATCGACCTGATCAACCGAATCCTGCGCGAGCAGATCGGTGGCGTTCGCGTCATCCGGGCCTTCGTCAAGGACACCCACGAACGGCGCCGGTTCGACGGCGCCAGCACCGACCTGATGGACGTGTCCGTCCGGGTGGGCCGGCTGATGGCGCTGATGTTCCCCACCGTGATGCTCATCATGAACGTCTCCAGCGTCGCCGTGATGTGGGCCGGCGGTCATCGGATTGCCAGCGGCGAGATGCAGATCGGCACCCTGACCGCCTTCCTGAGCTATCTCATGCAGATCCTGATGGCGGTGATGATGGCGACCTTCATGTTCGTCATGCTGCCTCGCGCAGAGGTCAGCGCCGAGCGGATCAGCGAGGTGCTCGACACCGTCCCGAGCGTGCGGGCACCGGAGTCACCCCAGGTGCGCAGCCTTCGTGCCGGCGTCGTCGAGCTGCGTGTGGCGTCGTTCAGCTATCCGGGGGCACAGGAGGCGGTTCTGCACGGGGTGAGCATGGTGGCCCGGCCGGGCGAGACGACCGCGATCGTGGGGTCCACGGGCAGCGGGAAGTCGACGCTGCTCAACCTCATCCCGCGACTGGTGGACGTCACCGGCGGGATGGTGCTCGTCGATGACCATGATGTCCGCTCCCTGGACCCCGAGGATCTGCGCTCCTCGATCGGCCTGGTCCCGCAACGTCCCTACCTCTTCGGCGGCACGGTCGCGACCAACCTCCGCTACGGCAAGGCCGATGCCACCGACGGCGAGCTGTGGGCCGCACTGGAGATCGCGCAGGCGCGGGAGTTCGTCGAGGCCCTGCCCGAGGGGCTGAACTCCTTCATCGCCCAGGGCGGAACCAACCTGTCGGGCGGGCAGAGACAGCGACTGGCCATTGCCCGTGCGGTGGTCAAGGCTCCTGACATCTACCTGTTCGACGACGTGTTCTCAGCGCTGGACTATGACACGGACGCGAGACTGCGGGCGGCGTTGTCGACCATCACCGCGGGCAGCTCCGTCATCATCGTGGCGCAGCGGATCAGCACGATCCGTCGCGCCGAGCGGATCGTCGTCCTGGATCAGGGCGCCGTCGTCGGGACAGGCACCCACACCTCGCTGATGTCGTCCTGCGAGACCTATCGGCAGATCGTGCTGTCCCAGCTGAGCGAGGAGGAGGCGGCATGAGCGCCCCCGGGCCGAAGGTGGCCGTATCGGGGCCCGCCGACTCCCGACCTGCCCCCGCCCCCCGCGGCCCGATGGGCCACATGATGGGAGGACCGCCGGCAAAGGCGCTGAACTTCAAGGGGTCGCTGCGCCGGCTGGTGGCCCGGTTGCGCGGCGACCGACGGCTGGTTGCCATTGCGGGCGCGCTCGCGATCGTCAGCGTGACCCTGTCGGTCATTGCCCCCAAGATCATGGGTAACGCCACGAACCTGATCTTCGAGGGGCTGATCGGTGGACGGCTGCCGGCCGGCGCGACCAAGGCCGAGGCCGTCGCCCAGCTGAGGGCAGGCGGCCAGTCACGGATTGCCGACATGGTCTCGGCCATGGACGTGGTGCCGGGGCGTGGAGTCGACTTCTCCGTGGTCGGCAAGGTTCTGCTGGGCGTCCTCGTGATCTACGTCGCGGCCTTCTTCCTCTCCTGGTTCCAGGGCCGGGTCGTGACGGTCATCGTGCAGCGGACCGTCTACCGGATGAGGGCCGACGTCGAGTCGAAGTTCGGTCGTATGCCGTTGTCCTACTTCGACTCCACGCCGCGCGGCGAGCTGCTCAGCAGGGTCACCAACGACATCGACAACATCGCCCAGTCCCTCCAGCAGACGATGAGCCAGCTGCTGACCTCGCTGCTCACGGTCATCGGCGTCATCGCGATGATGATCTACATCTCGCCGGTCCTGGCGGTGGTGGCGCTGATCACCGTGCCGGTGTCGGCCGTCATCACGATGACCATTGCCAAGCGCTCCCAGCCGCAGTTCGTCGGCCAGTGGAAGACCACGGGCGAGCTCAACGGCCATATCGAGGAGGCCTACACCGGCCATGAGCTGGTCAAGGTCTTCGGTCGCGCTGATGAGACGGTGGAGACGTTCCGTGGCCTCAACGAGCAGCTCTACGTCTCGAGCTTCAAGGCGCAGTTCATCTCGGGCCTGATCATGCCGGCCATGATGTTCGTCGCCAATCTCAACTACGTTCTCATTGCGGTGGTTGGCGGGTTGCGGGTGGCTTCCGGCGCGATCAGTCTGGGCGACGTCCAGGCGTTCATCCAGTACTCCAGACAGTTCACCCAGCCGCTGACTCAGGTCGCCTCGATGGCCAACCTGCTGCAGAGCGGGGTCGCGTCGGCCGAGCGGGTGTTCGAGGTGCTCGACGCCCCCGAGCAGTCGGCGGACGTCAGTCCTTCCGTGGCCCCGAAAGACGTGCATGGTCGTGTTGCCTTCGAGGACGTGTCGTTCTCCTACGACCCGGAACGCCCGCTGATCGAGCACCTGGACCTGGTGGCCGAGCCCGGGCAGACCATCGCCATCGTCGGGCCCACCGGCGCGGGCAAGACCACTCTGGCCAATCTCCTGCTGAGGTTCTACGAGGTGGACGGGGGACGGATCACCCTGGACGGTGCGGACATCAGGGACATGCGCCGTGAGGACCTGCGAGCTGAGTTCGGAATGGTCCTGCAGGACACCTGGCTCTTCGGCGGGTCGATCCGCGAGAACATCGCTTATGGCGCGGCCGACGCGTCCGAGGCGCAGATCAGCGCGGCAGCCGAGGCGGCCTACGCCGATCACTTCGTGCGAACCCTGCCGCAGGGCTACGACACGGCGATCGACGACGACGGTGCCAGCGTCAGCGCGGGCCAGCGCCAGCTGCTGACGATTGCCCGTGCCTTCCTGGCCGATCCGGCGATCCTGATCCTGGACGAGGCCACGAGCTCGGTGGACACCCGGACCGAGGCTCTGGTTCAGCAGGCCATGGAGGCGCTGCGTACCGGTCGCACCAGCTTCGTGATCGCCCACCGGCTGTCCACCATTCGCGACGCCCACCGGATCGTCGTCATGGTCGACGGCGGGATCGTCGAGCAGGGAACCCATGAGCAGCTGCTCGCCGCCGGGGGTGCCTACCAGCGGCTGTATGCCGCGCAGTTCAGTGGTGCCGTCGTCGACGACGAGCTCGAGGCAGCCCCGGTCCCGTGAGATGGCAGGTGGCCCGGGCGGCAGCCTGTGGACGACGAGCGAGGGCGAGCGCCCGTGGCGCCTAGGGTCGATGGCATGCCCGCAACCCTGAGCCCAGAGCAGTCGGCGGTAGCAGCCACGGTGATCTCCGCCATCGCCGGGGACGGTGCCGTCCTGCGCGAGGACCAGACGCTGGCCGTGGCGGCACTCTGTCAGTCAGCTGCGGGCGAGCCGTCGGCCAGGGTTCTCGTGGTCCAGGCCACCGGCTGGGGCAAGTCTGCCGTCTACTGGGCCGCGACGGCGATCAGACGCAGCGAGGGTGCCGGTCCGGCGCTGGTCGTCTCACCGCTGCTGTCCCTGATGCGGGACCAGGTGGTCGCGGCAGGCCGGGCAGGGCTGCGGGCGGCAACGCTGAACTCCTCCAACATGGACTCCTGGTCACAGGTGGAGGCTGCCCTGCGGGCGGACGAGCTCGACGTCCTCCTGGTCTCTCCCGAGAGGCTGGCCAACCCGGGGTTCGGCCGGCGGGTGCTCGACGAGCTGGCCGGCCGGCTGGGGCTTCTGGTCATCGACGAAGCCCACGCGGTGTCCGACTGGGGGCATGACTTCCGCCCCGACTACCGGCGGGTTGCCGACGTCCTGCAGACGCTCAACCCGAAGACACCGGTGCTGGCCACCACGGCGACCGCCAACGCGCGGGTGACCCTGGACGTGGCTGCCCAGCTGGGCGAGGCGACACTGGTCCTGCGGGGTCCGCTCGCCAGGGCGAGCCTCCAGCTGACCGTGGTGGACGCGCTCTCGCCGATCGAGCGGTTTGCCTGGGTCGTCGACCACCTGCCGCGGCTGGCCGGCTCCGGGATCGTCTATACCCTGACCGTCGCGGATGCCGAGCGTCTCGCTGCCGCCGTGCAGTTCGTCCGCGGGGACAGCTGCCGGGTCGCGGCGTACACCGGCGCTCTGGACTCCGGTGAGCGGGAGCGTCTCGAGGATGCCCTGCACGGCAACCGGCTCAAGGCGTTGATCGCCACCTCGGCCCTGGGCATGGGGTATGACAAGCCGGACCTTGGTTTCGTCATTCACGTCGGCTCGCCGCCGTCTCCGGTCTCGTACTACCAGCAGGTGGGACGGGCCGGCCGTGGCATCGACCACGCCCTGGTTGCCCTGCTGCCCTCAGAGGCCGACGCCGGCGTGTGGAACTACTTCGCGACAGCGACGATCCCCGAGCGGGAGCACGTCGAGCGCCTGCTCGCCGGGCTCTCGGCATATGCCGGCGGCGAGCCGGCGACGGTGCCGGCGCTCGAGGCCGAGACCGGGCTCCGCCGGGGGCGGGTCGAGCTGATGTTGAAGCAGCTCGCCGTGGACGGCGCGGTCGAGCGGGTCGAGGGTGGCTGGCGCCCGACCGGGGCCGAGTGGGTCTACGACCAGGAGCACTACGACGGCATCATCGCCACCCGGCGTCGCGAAGCAGACATCATGCGCGCCTACACGCGCGGCCAGAAGTGTCTGATGCAGCTGTTGCAGGAGTCCCTGGACGACGCCAGCGCACAGCAGTGCGGACGGTGCTCTGTGTGTCTCGGGCATCTGCCAGAGCCGCTGCATGGCCGACCCGAGCCGGGGACCGTCGAGGCGGTGACCCGCAGGCTCAGGGGTGAGGTCACGGTTCTCGAGCCACGGAAGATGTGGCCCGGGGGAGCGTTCGGCACCAGAGGCCGGATCCCGCCGGGTCTGATGGCGCAGCCAGGCCGGGCCATCGCCTATGCCGACGCGCCCGAGTGGCGTGAGCTCGTGGCCTCGACGTTCGCCCGCGACAGCCTCCCGGCACCTGAGCTGTGCGAGGCTGCGGTCGCCGCGCTGGGTCAATGGCGCGGGTCGTGGGCATCCCGCCCGGAGGTGGTCGTCTCGCTGCCGGCGGCCGGCTACCCCCTGATGACCGGCGGGCTTGCCGACCATCTGGCCACGGTTGGCAGGATGGTTCGTGCCGACCTCGCCGTCGCCATGGATCCCGGCGCGGCGACCGATCTGTCCTCGCCACAGGAGGCCGCGCTGTGGCGGGATGCTATCCGCGTGGACGACGACCTGGCGGCCACGGTTGCCGGCAAGGTCGTCCTGCTGGTGGTCGACGCGTCGTCGTCGCAGTGGCCGATCACCGTGGCTGCGGCCCATCTTCGCCAGGCCTCGGCGTCAATGGTGCTCCCGCTGCTGGTTCACCGTCGTCCGTGACGGGCGGTCGTGCGTGACGCGGCGGTCGTGCTGACGCGGCGGTCGTGCGTGACGCGGCGGTCGTGCGTGACGCGGCGGTCGTGCATGACGCTGCGGTCGTGCATGACGCTGCGGCCGTCCGGTTCCGCGGCGCTGGTGGATTGGTTCCTCAGGGGGAGGCAGGATGACTCCCATGCCCCACGCATCTGAGGTGTCTGCCTCGTCTCCGGCCGGGCCGGCATCCAGACTGGGTGTCCGCGTCGTGCTGGCCGCCGCATCACTTGTTCTGGTGGCGGTGCCTTTTGCGCTGCTGCTGGAGCTGATCGAGGACCGTTGGCCGCCTCTGGTGAGAGCCGATCGTGGCGCGGGCGACGGGCTGAATGCTTTTGCGGAGAGCCACCCGGGGTTCGTCACCGCGATGAGGCTGATCAGCGACCTGGGGTCAGCTCCGGTGTGGACTGTGGTGTTTGCCGGGGTGGTGGGCTGGTTGTTCTGGCGTCGGCTGCCCCGGCTCGCCCTGTTCGTGCTGATCACCGCGGCCGGGTCGTCCCTGCTGAACCTCACGGTCAAGACGGCCGTGCACCGGGTTCGTCCGGTCCTGGCCCACCCGGTCGCGCACGAACATGGGCTGAGCTTCCCCAGTGGCCATGCCCAGGCGGCGATCGTCGGGTACTCGCTGCTCCTGATCGTTTTCGTGCCCATCCTGCACGGAGCGTGGCGCAGGGGCGCTGTGGCTCTTGCTGTCGTGGCCGTTCTGGCGATCGGTTTCTCCCGGGTCGCTCTGGGGGTCCACTACGTGTCCGACGTCGTGGGTGGCTTCGTCCTGGGGGCTGCGTGGGTGGCCCTGATGGCGGCGGCGTTCAACGTGTTGAGCAGCGGTCATGGGCGCCAAGACCCACGTTCCTGACCTAATCGCCACTTCAGGTCGGTCGCCACCAGATCCGCAGCCGCTGGGCGGGGTCAGCTACTGGGCGGGGTCAGCCGCTGGGCGGGGTCAGCTACTGAGCGGGGTCAGCTACTGGTCGGGGTCAGCTACTGAGCGGGGTCAGCCGCAGATTCGCAGTCGTGCGGCGGGCCGCCCGGCCGACAGGAAGCCCTCGACGAGGTGCGCCAACACCCCAGCCGAGTCGCCTCGCTGCACGTCGTGACCTCCGGGCAGCATGCTCAGAGCGGCGTGGGGGATGCGCCCGGCCAGAACCCTGCTGTTGGCGGGGGGTACCACCCTGTCCCGGCTCCCGCACACGACGAGGGTCGGGGCCTGGATCGAGCCAAGGAACGGGATGCTTGACCAGGTCGACACCGCGAAGGACTGCCACAACATGCCCAGGAAGTCGGGGACGGGCCAGCTGTTCCCCTCGACAGGGCCACCGAGTCCGCGAAGGATGGCCCCACCGCTGCCGGGCGTCGCGCCCACGCCGCACGAGGTGGCGACGAGGATCAGAGAACGCACCCTCGTCGGGCTGTCATGAGCGAGCTGCTGGGCGACCGCGCCGCCATGGGAGTACCCGAGAACGTCCGCCTCCTCCACCCCTGCTGCGTCGAGCACCGCCAGCGCAACCGTGCCGAGCTCGGCGATCGACAGGGGTCTCAGCGGGGTCGGGCTGCCACCGACCCCGGGTGTGTCGAAGCTGATGACCTTGCGCCCCGAGAGCTCCCGGGTGAAGGGGTCCCAGCTCTCGAGCGGGCGGGTCATCCCATTGATCAGCAACAGCGGATCGCCGTCGCCCTGAATCCGGACGGCGATCCGAAGCCCGCAGAGACCGGGCAGCTGCGAGTTGACGATGACGGTGACTGGCGAGGTCATGCCTGAACGCGCACGTAGCTCCCGGGCGCTCCTTCGATGACCGGGTGGTCCTTGCTACCCAGACTGCGGGGAGCGGCGACCTTGGGGCCGCCCTGCGTGGCGATCCAGGTGGCCCAGTCTTCCCACCAGGTGCCATCCTGCAGCGTGGCGTTGTTCTTCCACTCCTGCGGATCGGCCGGAAGGTTCTCGTTGGTCCAGTGCTTGGCCTTGGGGCCGGGCGGGTTCACGATCCCGGCAATGTGCCCCGACGTGCTGAGGACGAACCGGTTGTCTCCGCTGAACAGCTGAGCGGTCTTGTAGCCCGAGACCCACGGGACGATGTGGTCATCCACTGCGGCCAGGACGTACGTGGGAATGTCGACCTTGGCCGGCTGGAGGTTCTGGCCCCCGAGCTCGAACTCTCCCAGGGCGAACTCGTTGTTGAGATAGCACGACCTCAGGTACTGGGAGTGCATCTTGGCCGGCATCCGGGTGCTGTCCTTGTTCCAGACGAGCAGGTCGAAGGCCGGTGGTTTGTTGCCGAGCAGCCAGTTGTTCACGACGTACTGGAACACGAGGTCGTTGGCTCGCAGGGCATCGAAGGTGTGCGCCATGTTTCCGGAGTCGAGGAACCCGTCCTTGGCCATCTTCTTCTCCAGGCCGGCGATGGTGGCCTCGTCCGTGAAGATGCCGAGCGCTCCCGGGGTGCTGAAGTCGGTGTGGGTGTTCAGGAAGGTGGCCGACTTGATCGAGCCGTCACCATTGGCCGCGTTGTACGCCAGCCCGATCGCCGTGAGGGTTCCGCCCAGGCAGACCGAGAGGGTGTTGACCTCGGAGGCGCCGGTGATCTCCTTCACGACCCGGACAGCATCCAGGGGCCCCTGGTGCAGGTAGTCCTCGAAGCTCAGGTCCCGCATGGACGCATCCGGGTTGCGGTAGCTGATCGCGAAGCAGGTATGCCCGTGCTGGACGGCCCACTCGATGAGGCTCCGGCCGGGAGCCAGGTCCATGATGTAATACTTGTTGATCCACGGCGGGCAGAACAGCAGTGGCACCGAGTGCACCTGCTTGCCGACAGGCTCGTACTGGATCAGCTCGATCAGGTCGCTCCGGTAGACGACCGAGCCGGGTGTCGCAGCCATGTTGCGGCCCACCTCGAACCCTTCGCTGTCCACCTGGGAGGGCCATCCGCCGTTGTGGAGGAGGTCGTCCAGCATGTTCTTCGCACCCGTGAACACGCTCCTGCCCCCGGTGTCGAAGGCTTTCCGCAGTGCCGCCGGGTTGCCGGCCAGGGTGTTGGTGGGAGACAGCGCGTCGACGATGAACGTGGCGGCGAACCGTGCCTTCATCTCCTGGGTGGGGTTCAGATCTGCCGCATCGAGCAGCTCTGCCACCATCTGGCTGCTCAGGAGGTACTGCTGCTCCAGCAGGTAGTACAGGGCGTTCTCGGAGTAGGCAGGGTCGTTGAACCGTCTGTCGGACTTGGCCGGGCTCACCGGACCTGACTCGTCGCCGCCCAGAGCGCGCGCTCCCGCTGCGCTCACCGCGGCAGCGAGGCCGATCGCCAGCCGGCCGCCAGCCGCGGCGGTGCCAGCCGGGTTCTTGGCCAGGGCACCCCCGGCAGCAACGAGTGAACGCAGGAAGGCCACCGGATCGGCGCCGACCAGCGGATCCTCGGCAACACCCAGACGGTCGAGAACGGATCGCCCCGCTGACTCCAGACCGCTGACTGCTGACCCGAGACCACTGACCGCTGCCTCGAAGCTATTCACTTGGCTCATGACGACGAACTCCCCTAGATCGGTCTGCGAACGGTGACCCTGCGAACGGTGACTCTGCGAACGGTGACTCTGCGAACTTGGATACAGCGTGCTCCACCAACCGGTGGTCAGACCTTGGTGCTGTTGCCCTGAAGATAGCTCCGATAGACGCCGAGCAGGGCCTGGCGTTGTGCGTCGGTGAGCCGGCGGTCGGCCCGGATCGCGCTCTCGGTTGCCTCATCGTCCGGGTTCTCGGCATGGCTGATCAGGCCTGCGTGCTCGAACAGTGTCTCCGCGGACACGTTCAGCGCCTCCCCGATCGACTTGAGAACGCGCACAGACGGTTCGTGCAGCCCCCGCTCGACCTGGCTCAGGTAGGGGTTGGAGACCTTGGCGAGCGCAGATAGCTGGCGCAGCGACAGATTGGCCATCTGTCGCTGCGCCCGGATGTAATCCCCCAGCACGCGCGGGGTGTCATCTTCTGCTGAGGTCATCGTCTCTTCCGCTACCTGGGGCGATTCTGTCTCCTGCGGTGAAGCCGGAGCCGTGTTCCGGATCAGCTTGTCTTCGCGGGGGTGAGGGCGCTCTCCAGCTGGAGAGCGAAGTCGCGCTGCGCGTTGAGCAGGTCGGAGGCGACATCGAAGGTGTACTTGGTTGTGGCTTCCATGCCGGGCATGGCCGGCATGCCGGGAATCTTGGGCAGGTCCGGGACGGGAAGCACTGACACGGCCTTGACCCAGGCCTGGGCAGCGTCCAGGGACAGCTGCTGGCTCTGCTTGACGGTGGAGAGCAGCTGCTCGTGGAACTTCTGGGCGAGGGCAGGCATCCCGGACTCGTTCGCGGTCTTCGTGTTCGGTGTTACCACGGTGAACTCCTTAGGTGGCTCGGAAGGTGTACGGCGTCGCTGACACAAGAGAAACATACCGACCGAGCGCTTGGGATGTCAAGCACTTGGCCGGCATGTTCTTGCCGGCATGCTCTTGCCGGTCCGGGTAGCGCGGGCTACATGTCCAGGCCGCCGTTGACGCCCCAGACCTGGCCGGTGATGTAGGCGGACGCATCCGCGGCCAGGAAGTGGACGACGCGGGCTATCTCTTGTGGATTGCACAACCGGCCGACCGGAATCGTCGACCTGATCTTGTCCAGGACCTTGTCCGGGACGTTCTCGAGCATCTCGGTCGCCACGAAGCCGGGGGTCACCGTGTTCACGGTGATGCCGACGCCGTTCTCATCGAGGCGGCCGGACCGGGCCAGGATGAATGCCGCCTCTTTCGCCAGGGTCTTCGTCAGCCCGAGCATGCCTGCCTTGGACGCGGCGTAGTTGGCCTGACCGATGTTTCCTGTCTCACCGATGACCGAGGAGACGAAGATGATGCGGCCGGTCCCGCGTTCGACCATGTGCTCCAACGCCGGCTGGGCCATGTAGAACGAGCCCGACAGGTTCACCGCGATAACGGTGTTCCATTCTTCGACAGACATCTTCATGGCCATCTTGTCCATGGTGATCCCGGCGTTGTTGACCAGGATGTCGATCCGGCCGTGCTGGTCCAGCGTCTCCTGGACCACCCGGCGGCAGTCCTCGGGGCTGGAGACGTTGCCCCGATGGATGGTCGCCCGCCCCGGGCCGTCGAAGTCGCGTTCGAACTCCTTGAGGAACTGCTCTGCGCGGTCCCGGTTTCCGCTGTATCCGGCGGCGATCGACGCGCCCTGGCTTGCCAGGCTCCGGGCGATCGCGGCGCCGATACCTCTGGTACCCCCGGTGACGAGTGCGACTCGTCCGGCAAGCTTCTTGCCTACTACCCCGGTGTCTGGTTCGAGAAGAGTTCTGCTGGTGGTCATTGGGCGCCTCCCAGGCCGTTTCCAAAGAACGCTGGCAAGTCGCCGAGCTCAGCGCGTGCCACAAGAATCAGGCCGGGCACGGCCACACATTCTGTTGTGACGTCCATCGCCCTGCTTTGCCTGTGGCGGATCCGTGCAGTATGTCGTGATACGCGCCCTGTGGCTAGGGTCACTTTTCGTCGCGCACTACGGGCCGGCCACGGCTAGTGTTGCCGAGCGTCCCGCCCTCGTCGGACGCGTGCCCGCGCCCCAGGCGGGAGACAGCCGATGTCGGGCAGGAGCCCTATCGCGCCTGAATTCCCCCCGAAGGATGTTGCACGTGCAGCCATTTGTTCAGAACCGTCAGGACCGGATCGTCTTCCCGTCCAACTTCGTTCCTCAGCTGGACCTGTCGGTCATCCACAGTCTGGAGCAGCTCGACAGCGTCATCCGGCGCGACTTCGAGGTGAAGGCGCCGACGGGCACGGACATCCTGAACCGGGTGGAGGAGGGCGCCTACTCCAGCCGCTACGAGTTGATGCGCGATCTCGCGCTGAACCTCTTCTGGACCAACCGATTCTCGATGACGCTGTACGAGAAGAGGCCCACCCGCTGGGCCGACGTTCCACGCAACCGCACTGATCTCTTCCTGCCGGTCGTCACCCCATGGCAGGACGGTGACCGCAAGGTGGCCGCAGTGCTGGGCGCCTACGACACACTGCCGCCGACCTGGAACCGCGAGGTGGAGGACCGTATCTTCGCCACGCTGTTCGACGTGTTCGGGCACCGCAAGCACCACGCCACCGATCTGCCCACGATCAAGCCCACCGTGGCCGAGATCCTGTCCGATCCCGCCAACCTGACCTTCCGGCTCCCGGCCTATGACCCTGACTTCCGGGTCTACGACTTCGACGACATGGTCGACTGCGCCGACGAGGTCCCCGAGCTCGAGGCGCTGAGCCGCTGGGCCAAGGTGCTGCACAACCAGTACCCGTGGGAGCGCTCCGTCGGCGAGCTCGTCGAGGTGGGCCAGCTCCGCGACGACGACTTCGTCGTGGTGCTGCACCCCCGCGACCAGCAGGTGCGCCACTTCCTGCGACGCCTCGAGGCTGGCGTGGTGCCCGCTTCCGGATCGAAGGCCCCTGAGGCCGTCCAGCCGGTGCGGCCCTACCCGCCGGTCAACGTCCGCAGCCAGTTCTCGGTGATGCCGCGGATCGAGGCGCTGGCCGTCGTCCACGGTGAGGTGGCCTGCAGCAATGAGGACCTGATCCGCAACTCTGCCTACAACTGGTCACCGATGACCGCAGACGAGATTCTGCAGAAGACCGGCATCGAACAGCGGCGCTACACCTCCAAGAGCCTGGAGGAGATTGCGCTGGAAGCGGCCAAGGCTGCTCTGGCCCAATCGGGTCGTGGCCCCGAGGAGATCGGGGCGGTCCTGCTCTGCACCTGCACCAGCACCAGGATCATTCCCTCGGTCGCGACCTGGATCTCCGGTCAGCTGGGCATCTATCAGACCCACGCGTCCTACGACATCATCGCCGCGTGTGCCGGGATGGCGTACGGCCTGTCCGATGCGACGCGGCTCCTGCAGGAGGTGCAGCGTCCGGTGCTCGTCGTGTGCGTGGAGAAGTTCTCGGACAAGATCGGCAACGTCCGGCCGTCCCGGATGATCTTCGGTGACGGGGCGGCCGCCTTCGTGATCGGGGTCGCCCCCGAGGGGGAGCCGCCGGACATCGAGTTCATGCAGACCTACGCCAGCGGTCCGGCGAGCCAGGTGAACTCGATCATCTGGCCCAACCCCGCGTTCGACAACAACATCACGGTCTACGGGCCGGAGGTCAAGAAGCTTGCCGGTCGCTACCTCGAGCAGATGATCGGCGAGCTCGCAGTGCTTCCCGACCCGGACGGGGTGAAGGCCTCGCTGCTGGAGAGCATCGACCTCATCGTTCCGCACCAGGCCAACAAGACGATGGTGATCGACCTTGCCCTGAAGGCGGGGCTGACCGAAGACAGTCTCTACTTCAACGTCGAGAAGGTCGGCAACGCCTCGTCGGCCAGCATCCCGCTGGCGATTCACGACGCGGTCCGCGACGGGGTCATCAAGGAGCCCACGCGGATCTTCGCTCCGGGCTTCGGCGCGGGTGCCGTGGCCGGGTACTGCGTGATGCGCATCGATCCGACGGTGGTGGCCATTCAGGCTGATCAGCTGGCAGAGGCCGTTGCCCCCTCCTCGACGAGTGTGCAGGGTTCACCGGGCGCATCATCGGACGACACCCGCCTGGCATTCGGCTAGATCGCGGCTACCCGCTGAAGATAGTTCAGCGAGGCCCAGCCGAGAGGGATGGGGAGCCAGTAGGTGCACAGCCGGAACAGAAGGACCGACGAGACGGCGATGCCCGGGTTCAGCCCCACAGCGACGAGCCCGGCCGACAGTGCTGCCTCGACGCCGCCGAGCCCTCCGGGCGTTGGCACCGCCGAGCCGATGATGGCGCCCGCGAAGTAGACCACTGCGACGGCCGGGATCGAGGGCGTGGCTCCGAAGGCGCGGGTCGCACAGGTCAGTGCCGCCACGAAGGACAGGTCGAGCAGGAGTGCTCCGGAGAACAGGGTCACCACCTTGCGCGGGTTCTGGAAGATCGCGACGACCCGGGGGACCACGCGCCTCACCAGCGGCAGGAACCGTCCGATGACCAGTCTGCGACTGGCTGGCACGGCAAGGGCCAGGAGCAGAAAGGCCACCCCGACGATCAGACCGATGATGGCGGGTAACGGTGGCGTGAACGACGCCTGTGGCCCGGTGCCGGCCAGGACGCTGGAGAGCAGGAGCAGGACGAAGTAGCTCGAGAACTGAGCGAGCTGGGCGAGACCGACGCTGCCGCCGGCGACTGCGGGGTCGACGCCGGCCCGCTGCAGATATCGCATGTTGAGGGCGATGTTGCCGATGGCCGACGGCGCGACGAGCCCGCTGAAGGCGACCGCGAGCTGGGTCAGGTAGGTCCGGACGAAACTGAGCCGTGCGGTCACCGCTCCGGTGATCACCAGCGAGGCCCCCGTGATGGTGAGCGCCGTGAACCCGACCACTGCCAGGGCCCACTCCCACTGGGCGGTCGCCAGGATCTGCCCGACGTCCACCTGTGCCAGCTGGGTCAGCAGCAGGTATGCCGCGATGCCGCCACCCAGCACGGTCACCAGCGTGCGGGGAGTCAGGCGCCGCAGCTCGATCGGCTCGCTCGGCTCCCCTTCGGGAGCCAGCTCGAGCACCAGCTCCCGGATCTGCCGAAGCAGCCCCTTGTGAGCCCGCAGGGCCGCCCGCGTCGAGGTGCCCATGGCCACCCCCTGGACAAGTGGCAGCGCTCTGATGATCGCCTCGCTGCCGAGGGATGACACGCCACTGGCCACCGCTCGCTGCGGCCCCACGAGCAGTGCCAACGTGGTGAGGAGCTGGGCCACGTCGATCCGCAGGGAGAGATCCGCCGCCGCGATGTCTCCGGTGCCAGTTGCGTTCAGGCCCGCACTCCCACGTTCGTCGATCAGCAGATTGTCCGGAGTCAGTCCGCGATGGGCGATCTGGGCTCTTTGCAGGAGGATCAGCAGCTGCCAGAGAGCCGCCAGATCCGCGTCGCTCAGCGACTGGGATCGTGCACTGTCCAGGGCAGTGCCTTCGGGGGGCCGGTAGGCGAGAACCGCAGCGAAGGGTCCCACCTCAGCTGCGGCGACCAGCTGAGGCGCGTTCACCCCTGCTCTGGCCACCGCCATCGCCATCAGGGCGTTGTGCTCGACCGCGGCGCGGACCGTCAGGGACGGGCCGCGAATGGTCGGCCCACGCAGGCGCAGGCGGCGCAGCACCCGTCGGCCCGCTGCGGTGCCGAAGGTGTCGCGGTCCAGCACGCGAACGCTCAGGCGACCGCTTGGTCCCGACGCGGCATACCGCCGTCCTGCGCCGGGTGCCGACCGGATCAGCTCGAGGCGGGTGATGTCCAGCCCGCAGTCGATGAGGGCCGCGGCCACCGCCGTGCCCGGGGGGCGGTTCGTGGCCACGCCCCAGGCGAGGTGGGCCGTCAGGCCTACGGCCCACCCGAGGATGGCGCTCGCGAAGAGCGCCAGGGCCGTGACCCCTCCGGAGAGGAAGCCCGACAGGATCGCCGATCCGACGACCACGACGGCTGCCTTGCGCAGCATCGATCGTCCGCCCAGTCCTGACACGGTGAAGAACGCGACGCTGGCGACGATCAGCCCGTCGAGGGGTTGGGTGCGGCCTCCGTCGGGCAGCCCCTTGGTCAGGGCGGCAAGCACCGGACCAAGGTGTCCGTCCAGGATCAGCCGTCGCAGCAGCAGCGCCAGGAACACTCCGACTCCCGCGGCGCTGACCGCTTCGAAGAGCTGCCAGGATCGCGAGCGCACCACCAGATCGACACCATTGACCACCAGGAGTACCAGGAGCCCGAATCCGCCTGCCCAGCTGATGAGCTGCAACAGCACTCGTGGCAGCGCCCCGCTTGCGCCGACGAGGTCCTGCTCGAGGCCGGTGGAGGTACCCACCGCCAGGGCGCCCAGGCCCACCGAGGTGAACAGCAGGACGAGGGCAACCAGCAGGGCGAAGACGTCCAGGGGACGGCGGACGCGTCCGCTGGGCGGCTCGACGACTTCGACCCTGTTCTCGTCGACCTGCGCGAGCGGGGGCTGGGTCACTCCTTCATACTGACGTGTTCCACCGGTCCTGCGGAACCTCCACGGGGCGGCGTGTCTTTGCCGTCCGGATGCAGGAGACCGCGTTCGAGGGCCTCAACCAGTCGCGGACGCAGCTCGCGGGCGCTGATCACCGCGTCGACCGAACCGACTTTCACGGCCCGCTGGATGCTGTGGATGCGGTCGAACTCCGCGGCGACCTCGCCGAGCTTCTGGGAACGAACGCTGGCGCGCAGCTGCGCAAGGTCCGCGACCAGAGCTGCCCGCTGCCCGTCCTGCGCACCCGACATCTCGGCTGCAAGCTGGACGACCCGGGGGTCGGACGCGGTGCGTGAGTCCACCTCACCGGCGAAGACGACAGCTGCTGCCGGTGCTCCTCCGATGACCGAGGCGAACGACCCCTCGACCGCGAGCACGGTCAGCCCGGGATTGAGCGCCTTGGAGAAGACGACGAACGCGCCACCGTGATATCGCGATATGACGCAGAAGACGACCGGCCCCTCGAAGTTCACGATCGCCCGGCCGATCTCGGCGCCGTACTCGAGCTGAAGGTGCCGCATCGAGTCCGGTGACCCGTCGAAGCCCGACAGGTTGGCCAGGACGACGACAGGGCGGTTCCCGCTCGCCGCGTTGATCGCCCGGGCGGTCTTCTTCGACGAGCGCGGGAACAGGGTGCCCGCAGTCCAGGTGTCGGGCCCGTCGCTCGGCGGGAACCCGGGTCGCGGCTGAGGCCGGGACTCGATCCCGATCAGCGACACCGGCCACCCGCCGAGGTGTGCGTCCACCACGACGGAGGTCTCGGCCCCGGCCATTGCGGCCCAGCGCTCGAGGACGACGTGGTCCTGGTCGGCGACGGCGCGCATCACGGTGCGGATGTCGAAAGGCTTCTTGCGGTCGGGGTTGGTCACCGACGAGAAGATGTCGCCGACGGTCCGGAACTCGTTGTCGGTCACGTCGTGCGGGTAGCTGCACACATCGCGCTCCACCGGGTCGCTGGTGGCGGCTCGCCGGGGTGCGTTCTCACCCGGAACGACGTAGGTGTGGTCGTAGTGGGCCATCAACACGTCACAGGCACCGGCAAGGTCGGGCGCCCAGTACTGCGCCTGACCGTTCGGGCCCATCACGCGGTCGTAGCCGCCGATGCCGAAGTTGTCCTCGGCAGAGACCCCGCCCGAGAAGTCGAGCGACTGCTTGCCGGTCAGCACCATGGCGCTGTCCGGTGTCATCACCAGGACTCCCTTGGTGTGCATCAACATCGTGGCTTCGGCGTTCCAGTACGGCTGGGCACCGACGTTGATCCCGGCCACGACGACGTTGATCTCCCCACCGCTCTGGGTGAAGGTCACGATGCGGCGAAGCGCCAGTGCCACCCAGTCCATGTTCTCGGTGCCGGAGTCCATCGAGATCCGGGCGCCGGCCGACAGGGCGAACCACTCGACGGGTACGCCGAGCTGCTCGGCCAGGTCGAGCGCGGCGATGACTCTCGCACACTCGGCCTCGGCGACAGCGCCCAGCGCGCGGGTGGGGTCGCCCAGCAGCACGACCCGGGTGACGCCTTCGGGGTGGCGCACGGTCAGCGTCCGGGCCAGGCCGATCACCAGCCCTGCACGGTTGCCGCCCGGAGCTCGCTGAACCGGCACCAGTGCGCCGCCGTCATCCAGGTCATGCTCCACGAAGCTGCCGTACTCCCCGGTGATCAGGCTCACCAGCTCGTACGGGTAGACGGTGCCGCGACGGCGGGAGCGCAGGACCTTCTGTGCGTAGTCGTCCAGCGGATGCAGTCGCTCGGTCGGTGCGCCGGTCACGGCGGTGACCACACCAGCGCCCGGCTGGTAGGAGAACCGGACGGCGGCGGAATGCACCCGCCCGTCACGGGCTTCTATCCGGCCCTGCACGAGCACCTCCTCGACGCCGGCGCCCCGGGTCAGCGGAGCCATGGTCGACTGCAACGCGGTGAGCTCGTCCAGGGGCGCGTCGATAGCAGGCCAGATGTGCAGGAACACGTGGTTCATGTCGAGCTGCAGCCCGGCCGAGCCGCGAACCGCGCGCTCGCGCCGGATCGCCTCGAGGCAGCTGGCGACCGCGCGCTCGGCGTGCGGCAACGACGTCACGTGCCCGTCGGCGTCCCGGACCACGGCCATCTGGCGGATCTGGGCCAGCGCCACGAGCCGCTGGTCGGCCGCGTTGTCGGGTGCGATGCAGTGGTAGAGCAGCACGTCCTCCGGCGAGTCCAGCCGGGTGATCTCGAAGTCGCGCAACCGCCACAGGTTGAGCCGGCGACCGACCATGGGGTGGACGCCACGCACCAGGTCATCCTCGACGATCCCGTCAGGGCCGGGACGGAACGTGAAGTACGAGACCGCACGCCC